>JAAYSI010000199.1 GCA_012524045.1 Peptococcaceae bacterium
TAAAGAGAGTATATTTCTGCCTTCCAGAGACTAATCGGTTCAAAGTAATCTTTTTGGGTTTTGGACTCTTTTTTATGCTAAATAAATTTCTACAAACCTGAAGATTGGAGCTCAAGAATAAAAGGAAGTATTATTCGCAAGTATTTAAAATTATAGTTGTGGATTCAATTACTATGGGCAAAAGGTTATCATTGACATATAACATAAATAATACTAAGCTAATTAATATCATATGCCAATAACTGAACAAGAAATAAACAAAGCAGGATTGGTTAAAAAAACTATGGAAAATTGGAGGTAATTGTAATGGCAGAGAATAATTTTTTACGCAAGGTTCAGGAATCCTTTAAAAAAATAGTCGATGAGAATGCATTGAATGACAAGAACATTGATGTAACTTGTTCGATTTTAACGGCTCAGCAAGCAATTGGAAACCCGGAGAGGGAAGACTTTCCGATTCAAAAAGGCAAGGAAAAAATGATACAGGCTTGTTTTGGCTCTTCTTACGGACAAGCCTTCACGGATATGCCAAATACTTTTTCCGGCAAAGTGAAAGAGTTAACGACCATGTCCCTAGAAACAAATTATGAACGGGCTGTTTTTATTTCGGGAATAAATGCAGTTCTCAAGGAGATGAATATTGCAGACCGCACGATTCATTGTAAAGATGACGGCCCTAAAGTATGCAGCATGGAGCTTGCAAAGATGATTGAAAAAGAGTATGGGACTCCTAAAATTGCGTTATTTGGCTTACAGCCTGCAATGGCTGAAGTTTTGTCTAAGAGATTTCCGTTACGTATTTTTGACTTGGATGATGATAATATCGGGCAAGAGAAATTCGGTGTAATTATTGAAAATGGCATGTGCGAAATTGCCGATGTTGAAGCCTGGGCA
The DNA here is from genome assembly GCA_012524045.1 of Peptococcaceae bacterium. Taxonomy (GTDB): domain Bacteria; phylum Bacillota; class Desulfitobacteriia; order Desulfitobacteriales; family Syntrophobotulaceae; genus JAAYSI01. The sequence goes on from JAAYSI010000199.1 coordinate 895, forward strand.
GATTTGTTCTTGGTTACGGGAAGTACGGTCTGCAATAATTCAATTAATGATTTTCTACAGCTTGAAAAGCCTGTACTCTTTTTCGGAACAACAATTTCCGGTCCGGCAGCATTATTTGGCTTAAAACGCTTTTGTCCGCAAGCAATCTAATTTATAGAATCCTGGTCCAGAAAGGATTTACGTAAAGTATCAATTTTAACTGCATATGGTGACCAATAATCCCCGTGCTTTTTATAATAACTGAGTCTGCCGCTCATTCCCATTTGATATGCCGTATAGGATTCTTCTTTATTTCCATAGAGATCACGCAAGTGTCTTAGATAGCCGCCTGCCAGCAGGGCGGCATAGTTTTTATCCTTCTTCAGTAGTTCCCCGTTGGGATAAGGAATATCTATTTGATAATTTTCTGTGATTACTTTGTAAGCAGCTTCAGCCGTTCCCAATTTCATTTGGGTAGTATTGTAAGACAATGATCCTCCGTCCATTTTGGTAATTGGGATAAAAGCAGATTCTGAGGCTATTAAGGCAAACAGTTCATAGGGATCTAACTCAAAAGTTTTTTCAACTTCGGCTAGATATTCCAGATATTCATAGTCAACCTGATAAGCCCTGGCTATTTTCTCCAGATTTTCCTGGCCGTAAATCTCATTTTCATTTTCCTCATTTAGACTTACCTCACTTTGAGTTTCCACATTTTCAGTTTCCTTTTGAGTAATTACTTCAGGCTCTTTTGCAAGCTCTTGCACTTCTGACTTTTCATTGATTTCGGTAAAGGCTGTAGTCCTGGCATAAACTGCCTGAGTAGCAAAAACAAGCGCTATTATGAGCAGTAGGATACGGCCCAACCATTTTTTTCGAAACAACTTTTTTCCTCCTAATATTGTGGTTTTAGATGTCTAATTTTCACCATCTTGAAATAACACAGAAAAACAACCTGGCGGTTGTTTTATTTGGAAAGTTTTTACAATTTCTTATCACCCGAATGATTTTACCAGATAATCAGTTAAAATGCAAATTTAAATGCAAATTCAGGAAGTTGGCTATCAAAATATTTTTCTGCATGCTGTAAAATATGGAATATACATGTCCGGAAACAGCCGGTTTTTCACCTGCCTATGTGGTAAAGTAGGCAGTGGAGGTGCCTTTATGCTAATTGTTGCCCTTTAAAAGGAGGAGGTAATTATGGATTATATAACCGATTATTTCTCTCCGCTGGGGGAGATTACTATAGCCAGCGACGGTCAGAGTCTGACAGGGCTATGGTTTAAACAGCAAAAATATTACCCCGATCTTACCCAGGCAAAGGCTGTCCAAGCTGCCGAGATTCCGGTTCTCCAAGCTACTTGGGAGTGGCTTGACCGTTATTTTGCCGGAGAAAAACCAAAGACAGCTGAACTTCCATTGGCACCGGTCGGCGGAGATTTCCGTCAAGTTGTTTGGCAGATCCTGTGTGAAATTCCCTATGGCAGCTTGACTACTTACGGAGAGATTGCTAAAAGAATCGCCACCAAAAGAGGGTTGCCCAAAATGTCAGCTAGAGCAGTGGGCGGTGCGGTGGGACATAATCCTATCAGTATCATTATTCCCTGCCATCGGGTGGTGGGAAGTAACGGAAGTCTTACGGGCTATGGGGGTGGGATCGCCACCAAAGTGAAACTGCTTACACTGGAAGGTGTGGATATGAGTAAACTGTTTGTTCCCAAAAAAGGAACGGCTCTCTAAGGATGAGCCGTTTTTCATTTCATTAGGAAATTATAAATTATCTTGACATTACTGTATATTTGTATTAGTATCTATAATACAAATATACAAACTTTATCTCTATTCCTGTAATATAATTAGTATTTCATTTTTATTTATCAATATTAATTAATATTATTTAATACTTAATTACTTCAAATACTTAAATACTTAAATACTTAATACTTCAAATACTTAAATACTTAAATACTTAAATACTTAAATACTTAAATACTTA
>JAAYSI010000200.1 GCA_012524045.1 Peptococcaceae bacterium
CTGGAAAACAACGGCTTTTCAGTTAAAGTAATAGATAAGGATGAGGAACGTTGTCAACTGATGGCAAGTATGCTTAAAAAGGGCCAAGTTTTTTGTGGAGAGGGCACCGATCTTAGTTTGCTGGAAGAAGAAGGAGCCGGCGAGGCCGATGCGGTAATATGTTTGACGGATGATGATAAGCTCAATCTGCTTTTGGCTTTATTGGCTAAAGATTTGGGGTGCAAAAAAGCAGTTGTCAGAGTTGGCCGGACTGAATATATTCCACTTTTGGAGAAAGTGGGCATCGATGTTGTAGTTTCCCCGCGTTTGATAACCGCAGGAGCAATTTTAAGCCAGGTTCGCCGTGGCAAATTTGTTTCGATATCCTTATTGCAGGGGGCCAAAGCTCAGGCTATGGAAGTGATCGTCTCTGACGAAACCACTATTAAAGATAAAAAGTTAAAACAGGTTAATTTCCCGAAGGATTGTATTGTCGGGGCAGTGGTCCGCGATGGCCAGGTCTTTGTACCTAACGGCGATAGTATCCTCAGAAAAGGTGACCGAGCTATTGTCTTTGCTCTAGCAACTGCGATTCGTAAGGTCGAAGATATCTTCTAAAGTGCTTCTAAACTTCATTGGGGGAAAAACAATTGAAAATCGAGGTATTACAGGGTTTCCAAGGTAGATTATTAACTTTTTACGGCGTGCTAATGCTTATCCCGATGGCTCTAGCCTTTTACGACGGGGATGCTTCTTCGGTCAAAGCCTTTGCGTTGACCTCCATAGTGACAGTTGTACTTGGCCTAGTGCTCTGGCGCCGGGGCAATCTGGAAGCACGAATGGGGCTTAGGGAGGGCTTTGTTGCCGTTGCCGGAATATGGCTCCTTTTTTCGTTTATCGGAGCCTTTCCCTTTTATTTGTCCGGTTATATCCCTTTTTATTTGGATGCGCTATTTGAAGCTACTTCAGGCTTCACGGCTACCGGAGCAACTGTTCTGACCGACATAGAATCTTTACCGCGCAGTCTTTTGCTCTGGAGAAGTCTGACCCATTGGCTGGGCGGAATGGGGATTATTGTTTTTTTCATTATATTGCTTCCGCGGGTGGGTTTCGGGGCGGTTCACCTTTTCAATGCTGAAGTGACCGGTCCGGATAAAGAGCGAGTCTCCCCACGTATCCGGGATACTGCACTCCTTCTTTGGAGCATTTATAGTGTTTTAACCCTTCTGGCCTTTGTACTGCTGAAACTGGCCGGAATGAGTTTTTTTGATGCTGTTAATCATGCCTTCTCCTGTGTAGCCACTGGAGGTTTTTCGACTAAAAATGCCAGTATAGGGGCTTTCGATTCGCCTTTAATTGAAGCCATAGTTATACTTTTCATGTTTTTAGCCGGGGTTAATTTTACTATTTATATTCACACCTGGCGCAAAGGAACGGTCAGTTTGTTAAAAAACACCGAACTCAAAGCCTATTTAGCCATTATCCTTTCGACTATCGCCATTATAACTATTTCTTTGGTAGCTCAAGCAGGCTATCAATTCCTACCGGCTTTACGCCAGGCAGCTTTTCAGACTGTCTCAGTGACTACAACTACTGGTTTTGTAATTGCAGACTACGAAATATGGCCCGGCTTGCCGCAAATGCTGATATTTTTCTTGATGTTTATAGGCGGCTGCTCAGCCTCCACTGCAGGTGGCCTAAAAGTAAATAGGATTGTTGTTTTGGTTCGGCTGTGTCGGATCTACATAAAACAAGCAGTCCATCCGCATTTAGTTAGTAACGTGGTTTTAGGCGGTAAAATAGTCGATACTTTGGTCTTGAAAAATGTGGTTAGGTATTTTACCCTATTTATATTCATTTTTGTTTGTGCAACGTTAGCTTTGGCGGCGACCGGTTTGGAACCTTTCGAGGCGGCGGCGGCAGCCATCGCCACATTGGGGAATGCCGGACCGGGCTTTGGCATAATAGGTCCGACCGCAAATTACGCCTCCATTATACCCTTTGGGAAAATTGTGCTGATTGCCTGTATGTTATTAGGCCGTTTGGAGCTTTTGTCCCTGTTAATATTGATTCAACCGGAGTTTTGGAAGAGTACAAAAAACTGGTAGACAGGAGTGGGGTCACTTGGCGGAAATTCTTTTTTTAGCTCCGTACCCGGAAATCGCCGAGGTAGCTCAAAAAGTTTGTTCAGGAACAAATGATGTGACCATAGAAGTAGCCAGAATGGATGAGGCGGTATTGCGAGCCCAAAAAGCCGAACAAAACGGTCATCATGTGCTTATCAGCCGGGGCGTCACCAGTTGGAAGATCCGCAATTCCGGAGTGGAGCTGCCGGTTATCGATGTGTCTATCGGCGGCTACGACATTGTCCGTGCCTATTTCTTGGCCAAGCGATTAGGTAATACCGTCGGCATAGTTGATGTGGAAGAAGTCATAAGCAATATAGGGTCCTTTAGTGAGGCAGTAAACGATCTAATCTATAAATATACCTGTAGTAATGAATTGGAAGATATCAGCAAAGGAGTCCGTTTTTTAAAAGAACACGGAGTTGATGTAATCATCGGCAAAGTGGCCATGGCCAATGAGGCGCGACGGCAGGGGCTGAAAGCGGTAGTGATCTCTTCGGGACCGGATTCGGTCCGCAGGGCCGTGGACGAAGCCCGCAGGGTCAATTTAATTCGCAAGCAAGAAATGAAGAAAGCCGAGCAGCTAAAAGCCATCTTGGATTTTTCCTACGACGGGATTATAGCTTTGGATAAGGAAGGGAAAATAACCGTTTTTAACAAGACTGCGGAAAGAATTGCGGATTGGCCGGCTGAAAAAGCTCTGGGCAAGTATATTACTACTGTAATCCCCAAGGCCCATTGTCATAAAGTTTTGGAGTCCGGCAAAGCGGAAATCGGTGAAATCCTGGAAATTGGTGACTCCAAGGTTATAGCCAACCGGGTACCGATTATTGTCGATGAAAAAATCGAAGGAGTCGTAACAACCTTCCAACAACTGGAGCGCCTCCAAAAGCTCGAGGGGAAATTACGGAGGCAGTTGGCGGACAGGGGCCTTGTGGCCAAATATACTTTTAGCGATATAATAGGCGACAGTCCGGCCATAAAAAACGCCATTGAATTGGCCAAGGAATACGCAGGAGTTGATTCCACCGTTTTAATCCAGGGTCAAACCGGAGCGGGTAAGGAAATGTTTGCTCATGCAATTCACAACGCCAGCAAAAGAAAGAACGAACCTTTTGTGGCAGTGAACTGTGCGGCATTGCCCGAAAGCTTACTGGAAAGTGAATTATTTGGTTATGTGGAAGGGGCTTTTACCGGGGCTCGGAAAGAAGGCAAAGCCGGGGTATTCGAAATTGCTCACAAAGGTACCCTGTTTTTGGACGAGGTTGGAGAGATGTCTCCGATGCTTCAGGCCCGTTTGCTGAGGGTGATAGAACATGGGGAGGTTATGCGCCTCGGGGATAACAGCATTATTCCGGTCGATGTGCGCCTGATAGCCGCTACCCACAGGAATTTAAGGAAAATGGTCGAGCAAGGTGAATTCCGTGAAGATTTGTATTACCGTTTGAATGTGCTGAATATAAAGATACCGCCGCTAAGACAAAGAGACCGGGATATAATCCAGATAGCTTATAAATTCTTGAATGAATTTTGCGCAAAAAGAAGAAAACCTGTCGGCAAGTTTACCGTTGAGGCTCAGCAAATCCTTTTGCAATACCCTTGGCCCGGTAATTTGCGGGAACTGCGCAATGCAATGGAAAGACTGGCCATGAGACAGTACAAAAAATATATCGAAGCTTCAGATATTAGCAGCGTGCTGCTGCTGGATGAAGATTGGGATACGGATCATGAACAAAAGAATCGGCTCGAACTTAAGGTAGAAAGTACCCGGGATTTCAGCAGCAAACGAATGATTGAACTTGAGAAACAAATTATCCGAGAGGTTCTAGCCGAAACAGGCGGCAACAAAACAGAAGCCGCACGCCGTTTAGGCATTAGTCGGACCACCCTTTGGCGTAAACTACGTTGTTAATGCCGTGCCCAAAGATGTAACAGAAATGCAACGAAAAATAGCTACTGTTAAAATCAGAAACGCCAGATGTTGCAATGATGCAACATCATGGGCGTTTTTTCTTGCTTTACGACAATGAAATGTATATGAATACCGGCGGCCAAACCGGAAGCCAAACGCCGTTATTTGCAATTACCAGTAACGGTTATTTGGGGAAACAAGTGCGCAAAAAGAATATGCTTGCGATAATGGAAGCTCATTGTATTGACTATGTTGCCAGCGCAAACATAGCTTATCCCGAAGACCTAATGAATAAATTCAAAAAGGCAGCCTCTAAACATGGTTTCTCTTATATCCATATCCTGGCTCCCTGTCACCGCGGTTGGGGCATCAAACCGGAAGAAACGATCGAGGTAGCGCGCAAAGCGACGGAATGCGGACTTTGGGAACTTTACGAAGTGGATCAGGGCCAAAGAACCCGCACTTATGAACCAAGCTTCATCCCGGTTGCGGATTACTTAAAAGCCCAGGGCAGATTCAGAAATCTGACCGCTGAACAGCTTGCCGACTATCAAAAGGCTGTCGATGCCTACTACGGGAGAGGGGAGTGAACAAGCGTGGTAGAGTTCAGATTTCACGGAAGATATGGCCAACCTGTCGGTAAAATTACCAGGACCCTCGCAAAGGAATTAATGGTAGAGGGCAAACATGTTCAGGTGTTCGACAGTTTTGGCGCTTTCCGTCCGGATGCTCCGACATATTCGGTCTTAAGGGTTTCGGCGCAGGATATCGTGGAACGTTCGGTCAACGAAACATTTCCGGATGTTGTGATTGTACTGGATAACAGTCTATTTGAAGTTACAGATGTTACCAAAGGTATGAGAACAGACGGTATTTTGTTGGCTTATGGGGTAGATTCGGATGTTTTGGGGGAACAAGCTGCAACTGTTAAGTTTATAAAACTAGATCCCTTTATCCGCAAAGAAGCTCCTCTGGAGCGGGAATTGCTGCAGGCATTTAAACAAATCAATCTCATTCCTTAATAGGTTCTAAGCCGGTAGAATAGGGTAGCATAGCTACCGCGGATATCACGATAGGGAGGTGGGATAACTCTTTAAAAAAAGGGGGACGAGTTTCAAAAAACTACGGGAGGTGGTATGTTTTCCGGTTAAGAAAAAAAGAGTCATAAGGGCTTGTGCCAGGGTTGTTCCGGGCAGCACAAGACTCCTTAGACCCTTGCCTAAATACAATGTAACTTATGTTACAGAAAAAAACAACTCTAAAATAAAAAATAAGAAAATTAAGAAGTATTACGATTTTTTCTGAGCAATAAGGATATTCGGTCAGGATTAAAAAAATCAGAGAGGTGAAAGGATTTGGAAAATGCGATTTTACAAAACCCAGCCGTAACCCTTATCGCATTTGCTGCCGTTATAGTATTGTTGTTTTGGCTAATTGCTAAAACCAAATGGCACGTATTTCTTGCCCTTTTAGTCCCGATTTTGCTTTTTGGCTTGGTTCCGGGAGTAAATCTGTCGTTATTCATTAAAGCCTTTGAAACCGGCTTTGGTAAGACGGTTCAAGGAATCGCAATTGTCATCGTTCTTGGTTCAATTATCGCTGAAGCGTTGAAACATACAGGTGGCGTAGAAAAAATTACTTTGACCATGATTAAATGGGTTGGCGAAAAGAGAATGCCGTTGGCCCTGACACTTTCAGGTTTCGTGATCGGTATAGCCATTTTTTCCGACATCGGTTATGTTATTTTGAACCCGCTGGTTCACGGTGCCGCCATTGCTGCCGGAACAAATATGAGCGTAATGGCTACAGGGCTGGTAGGCGCGATGCAACTTACCCACGCAATGGTTCCGCCGACACCGGGTCCGTTAGCGGCAGCGGCCGTTGTGGGCGCCGACATCGGCACAATTATTGTTTACGGAAGTATAGCCACTTCGTTGGTTCCTTAGCCGGCTATTTCTACTCCAGAATCGTTGGCCCGAAAGTGCCTTCTCCGCCGTCTAAAGAATTTTTGGGCACTTCCTTTGTGGAAACCGGTCGGGAGTTGCCCTCTACCCTTCGAGCTTATGCCCCGATTTTGGTACCGTTGATTTTAATTGCTTTGCAAAGTGTCTTTAAGAATACTCTGGCTCCGGAGCATATTCTGAACACTATTTTCGCTTATATCGGTTGGCCGGTAGTCGCGATGCTTATCGGGGTAGCTCTATGTTATTTAAATGTAAAAGACAAGGAAACCAAGAAAAAGTTTTTCAATCCTTGGATTGAAGACGCTCTGCGCACCTCCGCAATGATTATAGTTGTTACCGGTCTTGGCGGCTCCCTCAGTGAGATCCTGAAAGGAACTCCGGCTGTTGATACCATTGCCGCTTCGGTTGCAGCTTCCGGAATACCTTCCATTTTCCTGCCGTTTGTTTTGGGTGTAATCGGTAATATGATCACCGGTTCCACCACAGTAGGCGTTATCACGGCCGCTTCCCTTACCGCTCCGATGCTCGGCACTCTGGGTCTGAGCGCTGAAGCCGCCATGTTGGCGGCAAGAAAGAAATAACTTTACTTGCCGGGATGTGCTGTTTACCTTAGACCATGCTTTTCCGGCGCCTACGGTTCAAGACAGAAAGTCTCAGAAGGCTTTACGTGAGTTTTGCCAAAAGTACCCGATCCGGCTGTATCAGAACGGAGAAGGAGTGTTACATCAAGTAGTTGCCGAAGAAAAATCCATATGGCCCGGTATGATAATAGTCGGAGCGGACGGACACGTAGCAACAGTCGGAGCTTTCGGAGCCGTAGCATTCTCGGTGGATGCCGAAAATCTGATTCCTGTTCTGGAAAACGGCCAGTATACAGTGCAGGTGCCTGAACAAATTACCGTAGCCGTTGAAGGTATTCTCCCTCCGTACGTTTTACCGCGGGATGTTGCCTTTGCCCTTGTTAGAGAGTTTGCGGAAGAGATTAAAGGCAAAGCGGTTGCTTTGACAGGTTCCTTATTTGAACGAATATCACTGGCCGGAAAGATGACTATCTGCAATTTCCTGCCGGAAGCAGGGGTTAAGACCGCATTTATCCTTCCGGAAGGGGAGAAAGACCAAGTGGATCGTCGCCTGCAAGTTAAGGCTTTGGAACCTTTGATAGCCGTCCCGCCGGCTCCTAACTTAATTAAAACTGTCAAAGAACTGGAAGGAACGAAGATCAGCGTGGCAATAGCCGGTGGTTGCTCTGCAGGGCGTATAGAAGATATGAAAGTGCTCTCCGACGTGCTGCAAGGGCAAATGGTCCACCCGGGAGTAACCTTAATCGTTACTCCGGCCTCCAAAAAAGTACTGGCAGAAATGGAAAGCTTGGGCCTTACTCAAGTACTGCGCGAAGCGGGAGCGGTGCTAATGCCTCCCGGCTGTGGCCCTTGTCCGGGTAAACATTTCGGCTTGTTGGCTGATGATGACGTTGCAATTACCACTACAATCCGCAACACCCCTGGCAGGATAGGTTCCAAAGAGGCCAAGATTTATCTGGCTTCCCCCTTTACCGTTGTTTTAGCGGCTCTTAACGGCGAGATAACGGTCGTTAACAATTCCAAGTCTTAAAAACAATTTGGGAATAATGAGAATTTCTCATTATTCCCAATCCCCTAAGACTGACGACTAATGCTACATGGCTAACCTGGAATTATATTTAGATAATCCGAACGATGGATTCTCAAGTTTTACATAATTTTTCTTATTCTAAATTTCTTTGAATCTTTTTTAGTTAAAGTTCTGTTTTAATCTCGTTTCTATAACAACGGTATTCTGCACGTTTTCCGTTCCAATCTTGATTTTGTTTCTTTTAAAATAACAAGACCTGAGAAGGAGGAAGGAGACATCATGAATGTTTCCAAGGAACAGCTTATTAGAGACATGGAGGACCTGTTTGGGCCAGAAAGGGTGTTGAAGACAGATCTGGAAAGGTTGACTTACACCTATGACAGCTCCTTCGTGTCCCAGCAGAAGGAATATCTGCCTGACGTGGTAGTATGTCTGAACAGTACTGAAAGCGTCTCCAGGCTTATGAAGTATGCATATGAGCATGAAGTACCGGTTACTCCGCGTGGGGCCGGAAGCGGCCAGACCGGCGGAAGCGTCCCGCTAAAAGGAGGCATTGTGCTGGATCTTTCAACCTGGAAGGATGTGGAAGTAGACGATGCCAATATGCAGGTTATAGTCAGGCCGGGAGTAGTCCACGCCGAATTAAATAAGATTCTGGCTCCGTACAACCTGTTTTTCCCGCCGGATCCGGGCAGTTCAGCTATGGCCACGATAGGCGGGATGGTCGGCAATAACGCTAGCGGCCTCAGAGCGGTAAAATACGGAGCTACTTTCCAGTATGTGCTTGGGCTGGAAGTCGTGCTTCCGAACGGCGAAGTCATCAAAACAGGTGGGGTTAAATCGAAGGCGTTAAAGAGCGTTTCCGGGATAGATCTAACCCGTTTGTACTGTGGTTCGGAAGGGACCTTGGGCGTAATCACGCAAATCAGGCTGAAAGTTCAGCCGAAAGCTCCGTATAGGGGAATTATGTTGGCTCTGTTTGACAAGTTGGAGGACAGCGCGTATACCGTTCTGGATGTCTTCAAAGTAGGCCTTATTCCCTCAGGAATTGAGATTTTAGATGACGGAGCCATTCGCTGTGCGAACACATTTAAACCCGAATTAAAAATCCCTGAGGTAGAAGCGGCTCTGTTCTTCGAGATAAACGGCAGTAAAGCGGCGGTGGAAGCCGAAGGGGCCGAAATTAAAGCAATAGTTGAAAAACGTTGCTGCAGTGTGGAATGGGCTACCGATCCTGAGCGAATGACCCAACTTTGGCAAGGGCGGCAAGTGATCGGCTCGGCTTCAGCCAGATACATGCCGGGTAAGACCAGGGTATTTGCCGGAGAAGACGTTTGCTTCCCAATCTCTAAAGTACCCGAAGCTTTAAGAAGGATTAAAATGCTAAGCAAAGAGTTTGATATTCCGGTTGTTATTTACGGGCATATCGGCGACGGCAATATGCATACCGCGCCAATCATGGATCCTCTTAATCCGGTAGAAGTCGAAAAAACCGTGAAGATAGCCGATGCTATTCACCGTCTGGCTCTGGAAATGGGCGGCACCACCACCGGTGAGCATGGTGTCGGTTTTTCCCGGGCCGAATACATGGAGGAAGAACACGGTAAAGCTCTGGACGTAATGTGGGCGATTAAGAAAGCCATTGACTCGAAAGGTATTATGAATCCGGGCAAGATTTGGCAGCTCGGGAGGGAATAA
>JAAYSI010000201.1 GCA_012524045.1 Peptococcaceae bacterium
AATACTGGAAATTTAAAAGGATTTAAGAGATTAAAAGGCACAAAAAAATGAATAATTCAGAAAGTGACCTAGTATGAGAAAAGCTATTATTGTTGAAGGAAAAACAGATAAGGAACGCTTGCTCAAAGTTTTAGCAGAACCCGTTGATATTATTTGTACATATGGAACCAAAAATCAAACTGATCTTGAGCAATTGATTAATGAAGAGGATTACAACGAAGTATATGTGTTGGTTGATGCTGATCAAGCAGGAAACAAACTTAGAAGAAGTATAAAACAACTTTTTCCAAATTTTAAACATTTGTACACAAAAAGAATGTATAAAGAGGTGGCTTCTACACCACTTGAGGAAATCTTTCGAATTCTTAATAATGCCCATTTTACTCTTAAAAATATTGAAGATATTTTGTATTGACATAGAGGAACACTATGTTACAATGTCCTGGACATCATAGACCTTTAACAATCTATAATAAGATTACAAGGGTCTATTTGTTTTATAGCTTCCTTATATAATCATATTGTATAGAAATATGTCGCAATTTGAATAATAAGCAGGAAGGTAGCGGGAGGATTTTCTTTAAAAATAACGAATATAGTACTGTTTGGAAAGTACGTTTAATTATAGACCTAGGAGGATATTAGAGTGGCTTTAGTTAACTGTATCGAGTCAGAACTAAATGAAGTAAAAAGTCAGATAGCCAAAGAAACGCAGTTTAAATCTTCAAGTCTCGAAGAATTGTTGGAATACGAGATGAATGGACTCGATCGGCATTTATTTCCTGCAATAGTTTTAACTATTGGTAAAATTACGGAGGATAATCGTGAAGTTAATATTTCCCTAGCATCAATTTTTCAATATGTTTTTTTAGCTCACTCGATCCATAGATTAGTGGATAAGGAAGATGTAAAGGCCAGTACTCGTCAATACTCCGTTTTAATAGGGGATTTTTTGTTTGGGCAAACCTTTTATAAGATTTGTGATGAGAGTTTATACAAATATGCTTGGGAGTTTGTTAAAGTTATCGAAACAATCAATGAAGGGGTAATTATGCGTTGGCGCTTAAAAGATAAAACCATGTCTGCTAAGGACTATAGTATAATAATTAGTAAGGAAAGGGCTGCACTAACTAGGTTGGCTGGCCGGCTAGCAGCAAAAGTAGCTGGCTTAAAGGAACCATACCAACAAAGAATCGAAGACTTTTGCTATTCTATCGGTATGGCTTGGGCGGCCTGGGAGGAGAATATTTATACATCTATTGTCCATGAATACCTAATTAATGCTAAAAGATATTTGGATGAACTTAAAGATAGTTTACCTATAAGACCTCTACAAGAATTTTTTTATTTCTTTTGCCAGGGGATTAACCAAGATATTAAGGGTGAAGAATTATTACTTAATATTAAATGACTGATTTAGAGTTATAACAGTAAGAAGTATACCTATTGTTATAGGAACTTCTTTTTTGTTAGAGCTTATTTTTTACTATTTGGATTTAAATGTATTACATGGTAAAATTATTACGATTAGCTCTGAGGGAGGAGTGCACCGGTGCGTCGTAGAAAAACACCAAATGCAGAGATGCCTTTGCTAGAACATTTAAAAGAGTTGCGAAAAGTATTTATTATATCTGCCTACGCTATTGCATTTGGTACGGTAGTTGGCTGGGTTTTGAGCGATTATGCTTATGCTTTCTTAGCCGAACCAATTCAAGGTATCAATGAAGTAAGCTTTATTACAACAACACCAATGGAACCTATTTTGGTGAAATTAAAAATTTCATTGGTCGTGGGACTGGTAATTGCATTCCCTTTTGTAATCTGGCAATTTTGGAGTTTTGTTTTACCCGCTTTAAAACAACATGAAAAGAAATATATTTATATTATTGTACCCTGGTCTGTTTTACTTTTTCTCGGAGGTGTCGCATTTTCTTTTTATATGGTTCTTCCGGTAGGTTTAAAGTTTCTTTTATTTGCCGGTGGAGAGGCTGTTGATTCTACTCCTTTTGTGACCAAATCATCTTATTTGAATTTTATCCTTACTTTTATGGTAAGCTTTGGCCTGGTTTTTCAACTTCCAATAGTTTTATTACTTTTAATTAAGTTAGAATACCTTTCCCCGAAAACCCTTGCCAAGCATAGAAAATGGGCCTTTTTCTTGATTCTTGTAATAGCGGTGCTTATTTCCCCAACTCCGGATCTTGTCACTCAGTTTCTAATGGCTGGCCCTATGTACTTGCTGTATGAAGCTAGTATCTGGCTTGGTTATTTAGTTTTGAAAAGCAAGAAAAAGAAATTAGCAAAAGAGGGAGAGGGTTAATCAGATGAGTTTTACCGAGATAGCATTAATCCTATTTGTAGCTTTGGTGCTCTTTGGTCCGGAAGATTTACCGGTAATAGCAAGAACACTGGGTAAGATTGTTGGTCAAATTCGAAGATACTCAAATGATTTGACCAAGGAATTTAAAGAAGCTATAAACACCCCAGGTAATATTCTCAATGAAGCCCTTAAGGATCCCCCCAAGGATAGTAAAAAGGACGGTAAAACTACCGAAGAGCAAGATAAAAAAACAATAGAGGATGATTCTGAAATTTTACTTTCATACGAAGAAAGGAATAAAGCAGCTGATGATACGAAAGAGGGCAATTCTGAAGAATCTAATCCTTTGCTTGATCTTCCGCAAGAAATAGTATCCCGCCCCAATGAAAAACAAGCAGGTGATTGAATTTGCATCAACAGAAGAAGGTATTTAAGGAAGTAACAATAGATTTAGGTAAAGTAGAGAAAGAGCTGGAAAAGTTTCTTAGAGTAGATGATCCTATACTGGCTCAAACCTGTATTTATCTACTCAAGGCTGGTGGCAAAAGAATGCGCCCTGGATTTACATTATTGTCAGGCAAATTCTTCGATTATAATTTCGAAAAACTATTACCGGTAGCAATGGCTTTAGAAATAATACATATGGCGACTTTAGTGCACGATGATGTTGTTGATGCTTCTCTTACTCGGAGAGGACGCCCCACCCTCTCTGCTGCCTGGGGGAATAGCGTTTCAGTGGCTACAGGAGATTTTCTTTTTGCCAAGGCCCTTGAGATGATAGTTAAGATAGACAATATAGAAGTGTCTAAGGAATTAGCAAAAGTATGTATTCAGATGGGGCGGGGGGAGATTCAACAAATCAAGTCTTCTTATGATGTAGACCAGGACTTTAAACAGTACCTTTACCGTATTAAACGTAAAACTGCCTTGTTAATCGGGCTATGCTGTAAACTAGGAGCTATGGTTTCTAGGGCCGATAAAAGGCAGATCTGGATTTTAAGTACTTACGGACATTGCCTAGGAATAGCTTTTCAGATAGTTGATGACATCCTCGATATTACTGCTGATTCCAAAATCCTTGGGAAACCCATTGGAGGGGATATCCGGCAAGGGATAATGACCCTACCTATGATCTATGCGTTAAAATATTCTCCAGATCAGAGTAGAATTAGAGAATTGCTCCATAAGAAAAACAAGACAGAAGGCGAAGTAGAAGAAGCTATCTATCTAATTAAAAAATCCGGTGGCATTGAAAAATCTAGAAAGATTGTTGATTTATATATTGAAAAAGGTATTAAAAACTTAAAAGAACTCCCCGATATTCCTTCCCGAAAAGCGTTAATTGAATTAGCAAGATTCGTTGCCGAGCGGAGTTATTAAATCGTCTGGTATTAATCTACTAAAAAGCCCTAACAGGGCTTTTTTTATTTTCAAAAGAAAAATCTAAAAAACTAAGCCTAAACAAACACAAAGATTAATGGAAAAATATACTATTATATAAACAAAATGGAAAAGAAAGGACTGCTTTTTTTGAATGATAAAAAGAGGGAAGAGCTTCTAAAGAGATTGGGTGATCTTCGTCAATCCAAAATTATTGTATATTTTTCATACGTCCCGCTTGATGACAGTATACTGGTTCCGTTATATAAAGAATTAGACAGCATAGGAAAAACAAAAAAGATTGATCTTTTTTTGCACAGTTATGGAGGAGCGGTAGATACTCCTTATAAGGTTGTAACATTAATTAGAGAATTTTGTGATGAATTCTCAGTTATAGTGCCTTTTTCGG
The DNA here is from genome assembly GCA_012524045.1 of Peptococcaceae bacterium. Lineage (GTDB taxonomy): Bacteria > Bacillota > Desulfitobacteriia > Desulfitobacteriales > Syntrophobotulaceae > JAAYSI01. The sequence continues at coordinate 4,110 of JAAYSI010000201.1, forward strand.
CCAAATCGGCGGCTTCAATGATTGTACTAGGAGCAGATGAGGTTGTAATGGGGCCGATATCGGAACTCGGGCCTATCGATCCTTTAGTAAAACATCCCAGTTATAAGGATTTTTGGGTTCCTGTTCAGGCTTTAAGATGTTGCTTTGAATACATTGAAGAAATGTTTTATAATAGCTCAAATCCAGATGTCTCTGAAATCATTATCAATTCAGTCTTAAACAAATTAGATCCTTGGCTTATTGGAGATTATGAAAAAGCCTTGAAGGCTTCCAAACAATATGCTGAATTTTTATTATCAAAGTATATGTTAAAAAACAATAAAGAAAAGATTAGTCAAGTTACGCATATATTAACAAATGGATTTTTTTCGCATGGATATCCTATCGGTAGGAAAGAAGCCAAGGAAATGGGTCTAAAAGTTGTTGAAGCGACCGGAGAACTATGGGAAGTTATCTGGGAACTATATCTGTTATATCATTCTATTTTTTACGGAGACAAATCTTGCAATTTCTCATTTTCTACGATAGGATAAACCTTATAGATGAGTTAAAAAAAGACGTTAAAAACGTCTTTTATTTTAACTATAACTAGCAAAAATTTTTGTTATCTATAAGGATATTATTTTAGAAACTCAAGGAGGTACTAGGTATGATAGCAAATAAAACAGCATTGATTACAGGTGGAGGCACGGGAATTGGACGAGCTATAGCTTTAAGACTAGCTAAAGAAAAAGTAAATATAGCTTTAAACTACTCCCGTTCAGAAGAAGATGCCGAGGCTGCTCAAAAAGAAATCCAAGCTTTAGGAGTTGAGTGTCGGATATATAAGGCCGATGTAGCGTCCGATGTTCAAGTTAGAAATATGATTAACGAAGTAGTCAGGGATTTTGGAGCTTTAGATATTCTAGTGAACAATGCAGGCACTACGCATTTTGTCGACCACTCTGATTTAGAAGGAATGCGGGAAGAGTACTGGGATAATATTTTTGCCGTTAACGTTAAAGGTTTGTTTTTTTGCTGTAGGGCAGCTGCCTCTGAGTTAAAAAAGACAAACGGGGTAATAGTGAATATTACTTCAATTGCCGGGCTATCAGGTTTAGGAAGCTCGATTGCATATTCGGCATCAAAAGCTGCAGCAATTAGTATTACAAAATCGTTAGCTAGAGTACTTGCTCCAGAAGTAAGAGTAATCGGAGTTGCTCCGGGTATTGTGCTCACTCGTTGGGTTGAAGGGCAGGAGGAGCATATTGAGCGTTTAGCTGGATCAACCCCATTGAAGCGTGTTGCAGTGCCTGAAGATGTCGCAGAAGTAGTTTATGGTGTCATTGCTCATGCCGGATTTGTAACCGGCCAGAATATAGTAGTCGATGGTGGTGCATTTATTTAGCTTGTCTGTGCTGATTAGTTTCTCGTAGCTTTATTGGCCAGATTTAATATATCGTTTTCCTGGTCATCTAAAAGTTTTGCGCAGTATAATATTATTTCTCTTCTCCGGACAATTCCAATAAAAACTCCTTGGTCGTCTGTAACGGGAACAAAGTTTTGATGAATTGCTCTAGATATTAGGTCATTAATCTTAGCATTAATAGAAACGGGTGTATTCTGGGTGTGCTGTTGAATTTCATCTATTCTAATTTTTTCAGTATTTTCAAAAGTAAGATTTGGTGTATTTTTTAACTTCCACAATAAATCACCTTCGGTTAAGGTTCCTATATAATGGCCCTTTGAATCAACTATAGGAACAGCAGAGTATCCGTGAAACTCCATTTTTTCTAGAGCTTGGCGCATTGTCGAGTTTGATTTTAGGTAAATCACGTCTTTTTTAGGGGTTAAAAAGAAAGCAATATTCATATTAAACAATCCTTTATTAGCTTATTAACTTAATAGCCACAAAGATTATATACACAAGCCGAGAACAAGTCAATGTTTAAACAATAAACGTGTTGTTAATCTGTGATAATGTCATGGTATAACTCATCAGGTAAAATGTCATCCCCCATGGAAAGGTATATAATGGGAGGATGAAATTAGAAATGAGTAAAGAAGAAGCTAGAAAAATAACTATTA
>JAAYSI010000202.1 GCA_012524045.1 Peptococcaceae bacterium
AAAAGTTAAATCTAAAAATCTAATGATTGGGGGCACATCAAATGAAGACATCTTCAAGTGCTTGGTTTATTTACTCTCTGTTTTCGGACTTAACCCCAACATTTGACAGAGAGCCAGATTTTAATCTCTACTTTTTTGGGGCTTTACTCGTATTCCCGAGGTCTAAACTGTAGATTAGCATTAATATAGTCAATTTCTTTTAAGATATATTCCTTTAATTTGGGGACAACCGCTGACAACTCCGGAGTAAGCTCTAACCCCCAGTCCAGGCTTTTGGGCTGTACTCCGTAAATTATTGTGGGCGGACTGTTCCCGAAAAGATTGATAACCGACAATGCTTCCAATATTCCAACCTGATGAAAAGACACTTGGAATTGTTCCGGCATAATTGTTATGTCTTTAGGATGGAAGCGAAAAAGTTCACCGGGACTAGCCTCTGCATTCACTGCATCGATAATAATCAGGAAATCAGCATCCTCAATTAAATGTGCAAGTTCCAGTCCCGCTGTGCCTGCCTCGATTAATTCCACATTTTGCGGTAAATTTTCCTTCTCCAGCTCTTTTAACATATGAACGCCGATTCCTTCATCACTAAGTAAGATATTTCCTACTCCCATTACCATGATCTTAGGTAGTGTCTGCATAACAAACCTTTCCATATTTATATTTCTTTATTAGTTCTAAATAGCTCTTTATAAGGCTACATTATCCGGACTTTTTACCCTGTCTTCAGGCACATCTTCCTTTTCTTCGGCTTTGCCAAAGAACATAAGCCAAAATTGTGGCCGTGCTTCAGTAAATACTAAATAAATATGAGCAACAATTATGGCGATAAACAACCACATCATAATATAGTGAAAGCCTCTGACTGCGGCCAGGCCTCCTAAAGCATTGATAAGACCTGTGAACTTTGTCGGCCAATAAAGGAGAAAACCCGTAATGGCCTGGATTACGGCCATTATCGGCAGAGCAAGATAAGCGGCCTTTTGCATTGGGTTATACTTATTGGTTTGCTTCGGATGTTTACCCAGAAACATATAATACTTAAGCATAGGAATAAGGTTTTTAAAATCTTCCTTATTAGGTATAAAGGCTCTCCAGTCTTTATGCTTTCCGAAAACAGCATAGTAAATGCGGACTACACCGTTTATTAACAGGAAATACATAAAGAAAAAGTGGAGGTTTCTGACCAGGTTCATATTAACCCCCTGCATCGGAAAGTGAATTAAAAACCCGGTTATAATCAAAGCCAAAAAGTTAATTAGATTTATCCAATGGGATATCCGCGCAAATAACGGATGATCTGACGGTTTCGCCATTTTTATCTACCTCTCTTTCCCTAAAAACCAATTCGGAATTTTTTAATCTCATTGGTTTCAGGATTGATCAGGTGAACCGCACAAGCTATACATGGGTTGAACGAACGGACGATTCTTACTACGTTGATCGGGTTATCGGGGTCTGGAATAGGCGCTCCGATTAAGGCACGCTCACAAGGTCCCAACACGCCGTTTTCGTCTCTGGGTGACATGAACCAAGTAGTCGGAACGACCATTTGGTAATTCTCTGTCTTATGATCTTTTATCTTTACAAAATGCCCCAAAGCTCCCCGTGGGACTTCAGTCAATCCGGAACCTCTGCCGGTAGCCGGCGGATCCCAATGATCGGTATCATGAATTTTGAAGTCCTTACTACCCATAAGCTGCTCGAGTTCATCCAGCCAGTTCAACATTTCTTTTGATAAGAGCATGGCCTCATAGGCCCGTGCTGCATGTCTGGCAACTGCACCCAGCTTGAATTGATATTTCTCTACTATCTCCATTAAACCGGGTGGCTGTAAGACGAGCATCCTGGCCAGCGGTCCGACTTCCATCGGCTTTCCGTCATAGCGCGGAGCTTTAACCCAACTATAAGCGTCTTTTTTCTCTAAATCCGGTATCGTGTCCTCTTCGTATGGAGATTTATCGGCATTTTCTTTATACCAGGCATAAGTTACATCTTCTGTTATCTTGTTCTCATCCAGAGTCTGGATATTAGCCAGGTCACCGTTCATGATAACTCCAGCTGGAATAAATGGATCGCCTGAATCACTGCGGTCAAAAGCACCGAAGCATAAGAAGTTCAAATCGGTAGCTCCTACTCCAGCCTGAGCAAGCGGAAGCAAAGGACCAGTACCAAAAGCTAAAACGTCAGCCAGATAAGTGTTCTCTATGAAATCTATCTGTTCCAAGAGCAGTGAACGATACTGTTCAACTTGATAGAGATTGGGATAACAGGTTACCCCACCTACAACAATTGACGAGTGGTGCGGCTGTTTACCTGCAAAGATAGCCGACATTTTTTTAGCCTTAGCCTGCATTTCTAAGGCTTTTAAATAATGAGCAACAGCAGCGATGGCTAAATCCGGATCACTGACACAAAACTCATCCGGCTGATAGCGCGGGGTCAGTGGAGCAGTATCCCCAGCTTTGACCAGCCTTAATATTTTGTCTTTGACGGCCAGTAAGCCCGGATCATTCCCTTTGTATTCCGCTACAGCCATTACATCTATATAATCCAAAGCAGACAGATGATAAAAATGTAGAACTGCGTCATGAAGCCACATGGCTGCATTGATCAAATTTCTAATAATTCTTCCTCCGGCCGGGACTTTAGCACCAAACGCTTCATCCAGCGCTAATGATGAACACCAGCCATGAGCAGAAGCACAAACACCACAGGCCCGCTCAGTTACATAAACTGCATCCCGCGGGTCCCTGCCATATAGCAGTGGCTCAAGTCCCCTATACATAGTGCCGGAAGTCCTGGCGTCGACGACAACACCGTTTTCTACCTCTACTTCAACTTTCAAATGCCCTTCGATACGGGTTACCGGATCGACAACTATTTTTTGTGTCGCCATCTCTTATTCCTCCTTCTGACCGTTGTCTTTGTTCTTCAAGCGACCACTGGCAGCAC
>JAAYSI010000203.1 GCA_012524045.1 Peptococcaceae bacterium
GCGATTGAATTATCCAGTCCTTTCAAAATGATATGGTTTTTGTTTACCCCTAATTTGTCCAGTCCTATTTTCTGGATGGGCGCTTTTTATGGAGTGTATTTGATTCTCTTGTCTATCGAATTCTACTTCACGCTCAAAGATAAGCAGAAAGCAGTTACTCCGATAGCTTATGTTTCGTTGGCAATCAAACTTGCTGCTCTCCTAAATCTGGGACGAGTGTTTGGCTACATTATGAGCAGGGAATTTTGGTATGGCTATTATTACCCGGTCTATATGGTAATAACGGCCATAGTCTCCGGCTCCGCCGTACTGATTATGCTTGTCTATCTTTTCGGTTTAAAAGACGATAAATTGGCTGAACCAAGTAAAAGCCTAATCCCACATTTAGGAAAAATCTTAGCAGGGGCTATTGCAGTTTTTGCTGCAGCACAGGCAACGAAGATAGGATTAGCCCTTGCCAGTTCAGAACAGAATCTGGTTGAAGCAGCCAAAGCGCTAATTAGCGGACCTGTTGCGCCTTCTTTTTGGCTGATGGAAGTGGCCATAGGTATCGGTTTACCTCTATTCTTACTAATCTCCTCCAAATTTGCTTCAGTACGCAAGGTAGTGCTGGCGGCGGTGTTAGCAATGGTAGGGCTTTTGTTTTCGCGCTTAAATTTTGTCTATTCGGGACAGATTTACCCATTGGAAGTTGTACCTAAACCCTGTTTACCTTTCCTCGGCTACAATTACTATGCGGCTACTTGGAGCGAATGGGGAATAATTTTGGGTGCTATAGGTGTTATTATAGTGGTCTTTAATATTGCTGAAAATAAGCTAAACCTTGATCCGAGCCATTAAGGGGCAAGGAGGTGGTAGAAATGACCCTTAGTCAGGAACAAGCCTATGCCTACTTGCTGCAGCTGTTTGCGGATTTGCTCAAATTCCCAGACGAGGAGTTATATGACCAACTGCTAAATGGAGATATCGACTCCAGGATAAACAAGCTTGGTGCGGCTGCAGGCAAAGAGATTAGAGTGGATTTCCGTCCGGAAATAGGTAGCTATGATTCCTTGGTGCACGATTATAATAATTGTTTTCTTGGGTTTAGTGGTTCAGCTGCTCTACCCGTGGAATCACTCTATAAGGTATGGACTGTGGATCAGAGCTATCACTTACCCTATAAAAATGAAAAGGGGCATTTAATGTCAGATTCAGCATTGCATATCCGCCATATCCTACAGGAACTGCAACTAGAAATTCCGCCTGAATACGAGCTAATGCCTGATCACTTGGTAATCTTGTTGGAACTTAAAGCTTACTTTTTGGCAAACGGCCTATTCGAAGAAGCTATCCAATTCTGCCGAGAACATCTGGATTGGCTTGACGAATATTATTCAATTTTAAAGGCTAAGCAGCCTCAGAGTTTTTATTTAAAGGTTATCAGGAAACTTAACGAGATTTTACATTAGAAATAAGATTTTACATTAGGACTGTAATAAATTAACAAGGTTAATTTATAAATAAGTCAATAATTCAGGGAGGGAACTAAAATGTTCAAAAAATTGAAAAACTCAAAAATTTTAAGTCTGCTGATTGCGCTAATGTTGGTACTTACCCTTGCGGTAGGATGCTCTCAGTCGGCCCAGCCTGCAGCTCAACAGGAACCGCCAGCGTCTCAGGAGCCTGCTCAGAGTGCGGAAGCTGAATCCGTAACAAGTGAAGAAGCAAAAGCCGAACCCGTAATACTCGAGTGGTCTGATTGGCAAGCCAAGATGACTGGAACTATTAATAAAGACTATTTTGTTCTCGATTTACGTACTCCGGATGAAATTAAAATGGAAAAAGGCTTAGAAGGATCTATTAATATTGATGCTAATGAAACTTTGGCTAAAGGTGATGTAGCTATTATCGAAGAAAAGTTAGCTACTGTTCCGAAAGATGCTGTTCTTTTAATACATTGTAAATCCGGTGGTAGAGCCAAAGCTAATGCTGCAAAATTTATTGAAGCAGGCTTCACTAATGTTTTTGTTCTCGATGGTTGGACAGCATTTGACAACAAAGGCTATTTCGGAGCCAGTAAAATAGACTCCAATACAACACATTTAAAGCCTGAAGCTTGGCAGGGAAAGATGGAAGGAACTATCGGCAGCGATTACTTTGTATTTGATGTTCGGGATAAAGCTGAATATGATGCCGGCCATATTCAAGGCGCTTTAAACTTCGGAGTTAGAGACCAATTTACAATAGATCATGAAGCAACTATGGCTAAGATAGCGGATGCCGTTCCTAATGAGGATGCTCTAATCCTGGTACATTGCGCAGTCGGAAAACGGGCTAAAGTTGCCCATGCTCACCTCAGTGCCGAAGGCTATAGCAATGTTTTTATTCTTGACAATAACATTCAGATTGATCAAGACGGCAATGTCAAATTTGAATAAAATAATAAACTTTTCATTTTAATCCTCCTCCTAAAGAAGGACCGCAGGCTACTATTCTAAAACAGCTTACGGTCCATCTATTTTTTCGAACATTTTTTATGGCAAATTTTACAAAAATTTATGGAAAGTGTACAATAATATCTAGAGAAAAAGCCACTTATTATCTAAGTGTAGCGCCATGTAAATATGTGATAAGAATGTGAAGGATTAAGGGAGAAAGAGATGATTTTATGTGCGCAGTTTGTAATCCGTTATGTGGAAGATGTCCCACCAGTAGTGTTCAAAAAGGAGTAATTTGCTCTTGTGGGACAGTAAATTTCCTGCCAGGGGCTGAAACATGTAAGAAATGCGGCAAAGAGCTAGAAAAACCGCCGAGAAAAAAATGTGAGTATAACAAGCTGATGTGTCGGTATCCTTGCAGGTTGTTTAACAAAAAGAATGAAAGCGGTAAACGGGTTCTTTGTAGGAATATAAAAACACTAGAGCAAAAAACCTATTGCTAAAATAATTTGATAATATTTAGCTGCCACTACTTTTACCAAAGCTTAAGTTAGTGATACCTCATGAACAAGTTGAGGTATCTTTTATTTAAAAAGTTTAAAAGAATAATTTATCTATTCCAGTATGCTCACTTAGAGGGATAGAAAAGTTTAGATATTGATGTTATTATGTTAGATTGTAAATAGGATTTCCCAGTTGGATAAATTAGCAGAAAGTAATAGAAGGTAATAGAAAGGTAAGCTATGAGCAATCGTTTTATTTTTTTTGACTGTATGGAGACACTTATAGATATGACCGAGATCCCAGATCAACGTATGTATGCTCTTTGGGCTTTTAAGGAATCGGGAGTTGAAAAATATTGGGACAGTGTCGAAGAATTTATGGCAGATTATCTATTTATGCGTAAGTATTTAAAACATAAGGAACCATTTCATAAAGAGTATAGCCTCGAAGAACGCCTAAAAATTGTTGTTGAAAGAAAACTGGGTTCTCAAGATCCTGCCCATAATAGAGAAATAGTTAACAGACTAACATCTTCCTTTTGGAACAAATATGTAGAACGTTGTTATGTGGACCCGGAAATAAAATTGGCTCTTAATTATCTGCAAAAAAAGGGTTATAATATGGCGGTAATTTCTAATTTTTTGGTGGTGGGAGGGATCCAGCAATTATTAGCTTTGCTAAATATAGATCACTATTTCCAATTTGTTCTAACATCGGTTGAAGAAGGTTGGAGAAAACCCCACCCCAATATTTATAACAGCGGATTGGTGAGAGCCCAATGTAATGCGCAAGATGTGGTATTTATCGGCGATGACTATAAAAACGATTATCTGGCACCACAGGAGTTAGGTTTTAAGGCGATACTTTATGACAAACAAAAGCTCTACCCAGATGCTCAAAGGATAGTTAGTTTTAAGGAAATAGAAGACTATTTTTAACTGAGTAACTCGTTTTAAATGGGGAAATGCAGGTGGCCATTAGCTAGTTAATTATTAGATAGGTAAAAGATTAAACAAAAGTACAAATAGAAGCTTTGAAATGTCGGGGCTAATAAAGAAAGGGATTGATAGTAACAGTGTCAGAACAAAATAAAAAAAGCCTTTACTTCTTACTGATTGGTGTATTTTTTATCTTTTTGAACTTTAACATTGCGCAGACTATTACCCCTATGTATATTCTGGATATCGGGGGAACAGAGTTTCATTCTGGCTTACAAAGCACTCTTTTTTATTTAACTGCAGTACTATTGCGTTTTTATTTTGGGCCACTAGCGGATCGTCACGGGAATAGGATAACTCTGTTTATTGGTGGCCTGGCTTTTATGACAGCGCCCTTGTTGTTTCTATTTAACCAGTCTTTAGTTTACGTTTTGTTGGTACGCATGTATCAGGCTATTGGATTAGGTGCTTTCTTTTCCAGTGCATCGTCTTTGGTATCAGCCCTTGCTCCTAAAGAAAAGCTAGGTGCCTACATCGGCTTTTACCGTTTAGTTACGATGCTTTCCCTATTGGTAGGCCCTTCCCTGGCTGTTAAAGTAATTCATAGTAGCAGTTATTTTTGGTATCATATTCTAGGTTTTGTTGCCGGACTATTGGCTATGATCTTTTTACATTTTGTGCAGGAACCGGCTAGAACAGGGCAAGAGAGTATAGGTAAAGCCAGCCGCGATTATCGGATGGTGGATCTACTTAAAAGTAAAAGACTACTCCCAATTTATCAAGCCGCATTCTTAGTAGCTGTTTTATTCGGCTTGCTTCAAACCTTCTCCGGAATTTTTGTAGCGCAAGTTTATTCGACTGTCAACCCCGGATTGTTTTTCACGATATTTGGTCTTGGAAGCATTGTAGCTAACTTAACCGCCGGCTATCTCTCTGATTCCAAAGGACGAGCTCAAGTAGCTTTCCCTTGTGTCATGGCTATGGGGTTAGGGGTTGCAGTTTTGGCTTTGCTTCCTTATTCCAAACTAATACTGGTTTTCGGGAGCATAGTTGCAGGTTTTGGTTTTGCCGGTGCAATTTCGGTACTAATTACCTGGGTGATAGATGAAGCACCCTCGACCAGCAGAACCAGTGCTCTGGCTTTACAGGATAATGCGATCGACATCGGTATAGCAGTAGGCTCTTTCCTTTTTGGAATTATAATCCCGCTCGTGGGCTTAAGTTGGACTTACGCTTTAGGTGGGATAATATTGATTCTGTTTATCTACTCACATGGCAATAGTATAAGAAAAAAGCATATATATGACTAAAAGCTTGGATAATAGTAAACCTCAAAATATCCACTTATAATTAGTATCGCAATTAAGTGAATAAATTTATAAAATTTATTGAACGTCAATCGGAACTATAAAATTAAATCTATGAACTTGGATTTATAAAAATAAAAATTAGCTGCAAGCAAAAAAAGTACGCTTTAGCTAAAAAATATATTTAGCCTCAAACGTACTCTTGTCAAATTATTCGCTGGTTATTTGAAAGGATGATTTTAGCTTTCTCTGCCGGGAATTCCTTCGCCTTCTTTTTTATAAGCATCTCTTACTTCTTTGATATGGGCACGATTAGCAACTTCTTCTCTCTGTTTTTGGTTTTTCTTCTTTTTAGCCATTAATCTACCTCCCTTATATGTCTAGTCCTAGTATTGACTATAATTAAATAAAAATACCAGTAGAAAATGGTATTTAAAGATTTTCCAAATTCGATAGTTGACAAAACCTAAGCAATTCACAAAAGAAAGGAATTAGAACTAGAAAATAATTGCTGTTGACTAAGCTTGATTTAATCATTATAATAACATTTGCGGTTTTATTTAGGGTTGCTCAATTTTTTTAATATTTATTACAATTATTTTATAAAAATAATATATTTGTTTTTAGGAGCAATTATGCGGAGAGATGGCTGAGTTGGTCTAAGGCGCTCGCCTGGAAAGCGAGTACACGGGTAACCGTGTCGTGGGTTCGAATCCCACTCTCTCCGCCATTTATTTTAGTAAATATTTTGTTGTTAGATAAATAATATGCAGTAAATTTAATTGGAGTGTAAGGAAAGAGAGTGGGATTCGAACAGTTTCCCTTTATCTAATTGGTATAACTTATTTAGTATGGTATAATAGGTTTGATCGTGCTAGACGGGGAGGTAGCGGTTCCTTGTAACTCGCAATCCGCTATAGCGAGGTTGAATTCCTTTGTTGAGAGTCTGGTAGTCGGAGCAGTCCTGGTATAGATGTGATGATTTTTTGGTCCTACGCAACGGCACCCTTTGAACCGTGTCAGGTCCTGACGGAAGCAGCACTAAGAAGATCGTTCCGTGTGCCGTGGGGTTGCCGAGAATGAGCATTGGTATCAGAGTAACGTCCGGTTGCCACGATTCGATCAAAGGTGCACGATCTATAATATATAAGGTGGTTCCAGACCATCTTTTTTGGTATTTATAGCAGATGGATTTCGAGGAACAGGTGAAAGTAATGGCATATTTAGCACTTTATAGGGAGTGGCGGCCAAAATACTTTAAAGATATAGTCGGGCAGGAACATGTTACAGTTACCCTAATTAATGCGTTAAAGCAAGGTAAAGTAGCACATGCTTATCTATTTAGCGGGCCGAGAGGTACGGGAAAAACTACAACTGCGAAGATCCTGGGTAAGGCTCTTAATTGTTCGAATAGAGAAGGCGCCGAACCATGTAATGAATGCTCTTCCTGTCGGGAAATTGACCAGGGCATGGCTTTAGATGTGCTCGAAATTGATGCTGCATCCAACAGGGGTATCGAGGACATACGCAATCTTAGAGAAAATATCAAACTAGCACCGTCAGGTGGTAAGTTTAAGGTCTATATCATTGATGAAGTACATATGCTTTCAAATGAGGCTTTTAATGCCCTGTTAAAAACTTTGGAGGAACCCCCGGCTAATGTTGTGTTTGTAATGGCCACGACCGAGGCCCATAAGGTTCCGCTTACTATTCTGTCCCGAGTTCAAAGATTTGAATTCCATCGGATTTCGGTAGACAGCATTATCAGCCGTCTTAAAGAGGTATGCGCTGAATTAAACAGAGAGGTAGACCCCAAAGCCTTACAAGTAATAGCGGTTAAGGCAGAAGGGGGTCTAAGGGACGCCCTAAGTATTCTCGATCAATGCCTGCTTCGGGAAGGGCCAGTCGACATCGAACATGTTTATCAGATAATAGGTATGGTCGGAGAAGAGTTCAGTGCTGATTTAGTTGATGCTTTTCTACAAGTAGATTACGGCAAAGTAATTGCCAAGCTTGGGGAAGGGGTCGCTTTAGGACGTGATCCACGGCAGATAATCAAAGAACTACTGGATTATCTAAGACAGCTCCTTTTGTATCTAGCGGCAGGACAAGAGCCCTTAGTTGCGCCAAATATTAAGGAAAAACTGATCGCTCAAGCTCAGAATGCAGGCCTTAACAAAGTACTATCCTGGCTTAATGTCCTTTTAAAAGGGGAGGGTGAGCTGAGGTTTGCTTCAAACGTGCGTTTAGCGGCCGAACTTATCTTAGTTCAAACTTTGTATGAACAAGACTCTGCTGTCCATGCTGAAGTGAGAGCTCAGGTAAGAACTCAGACTAAAAGCTCCTCAAAAACTCAAACCTTTATTCAAACTCAAGCTCAAACTAAAACTAAAACTAAAGTTCCGGCCCAAACTAAAGCTAAGACCGAAAAACTACCAGAAAGTCTGCCTGATTCTAACCTTTCCGGCGAAGTAAATCAAGCAGAAATTATGGCTGTTCTAACTGAGAAATGGCCTGATATACTGGGAAAAATCAAAAAAGAAAAGAGGTCTACCCACGCCTTTCTATTAGAAGGTAGACCGGCAGAAGTCCGAGACAATACTTTATATTTAGTATTTGGTGATAAATTTTCTTTCCACCGTGATAAGTTTACTCAGCCCGAAAATAAGAATGTCTTAGAAAAAGTTTTAGAGCAAGTCATAGGGACAAAGCTGAATGTATGTAGTTTGCTGGAGAAAGAATATAATTCTTTAGAACAAAACAGCTCATCCGACGAGCCAAATGTTCAAAACAATGAAAAAACGGAATTATCGAGTGAAGACGACCCGGGTTTTTGCGTACAGAAAGCGGTAGAGTTTTTTGGCTCTGAACTTGTACAGGTTAAGAAAGATTAGTAAAATAGTAGTGTTCTGTATGTTATAAATTATAAAGGAGTGTTTTATATGGGTTTTAGGCCAGGCGGCGGTATGGGGAATATGAATCAAATAATGAAACAAGCTCAAAAGATGCAAGAAAATATGATGAGAGCTAAGGAAGAAGTAGAGAAAAAGAGTGTTCAAGCTTCAGCCGGTGGTGGAATGGTCGAAGTGGTTGTAAACGGAAAGATGGAGGTCCTAGAACTAAAGATTAATCCTGAGGCAGTTGACCCTGATGACGTTGAAATGCTGGAAGATATGGTTAAGGCTGCGGTAAATGAGGGAATTCGTAATGCTCAAACGATGGTTGAGCAGGAAATGGCCAAAGTGACCGGTGGCTTTAACATCCCCGGACTATTTTAGGTTGAAGAGCTACATAGGGATTTTGTAATGGATTTTATGTACTATCCTCAGCCTTTATCCGACTTAATAATAGCTTTTTCCCGTCTGCCCGGGATAGGTCCTAAAACAGCGGGGAGACTGGCTTTTTATCTTCTGGAACATTCCCAAGATGCAGAAGAGTTAGCGACGGCTATCAAGGCAGCGCTGGCTAATATAAAACAATGTTCGGTCTGTGGGAATTATACGGAAACGGATCCTTGCAAAATATGTTCTTCGGAACGTCGGGATAAGTCTGTGTTGTGTATTGTTGAACAGCCGAGAGATGTTGTATCTTTAGAAAAAACGGGAGAGTACAAAGGCTTATACCATGTTTTACATGGGGTTCTCTCACCGATGGAAGGTGTTGGACCCGATCAGCTTAATCTTTCCGGGCTTTTTCAAAGACTTGAAGGAGTTAAGGAAGTGATTATGGCTATAAACCCTTCGGTAGAAGGAGAAGCCACAGCCCTTTATATAGCTAAACTTATAAAACCAGCGGGAATTAAAGTAACCAGAATTGCGCATGGTTTACCGGTGGGCGGAGATTTGGAATACGCCGATGAAGTAACTATAGCCAGGGCTTTAGAGGGTCGGAGACAGCTCTAGGGCTAGCGGTGTTGTTGGTCACATCAAATAAACACCTATCATTTTATAAGTTTTAAAATGAAGTAAATAAAACAGGATTAGAAAACATTAAAATACTTATATGTAGAATGTTAGTCATGGTTCTATAATTTCCATTATTTGCATAAAATACATTAGCATAATAATGGGGGAATTTCCATGACCTTAGTATTTTTGGGATTATTTATAATTCTATTGATTTTAGTAGTAATAGCGTCTTTAAGGCGGCCAAACAAGCTAATCAAATTGTTTATTCACGTTCTTGGCGGGGTAGTTGGGTTATGGTTAGTGGATTTGCTTTTAAGCGTTTTTGCTGTAGAGATACCTATAAATGCTTTTACAATTGCTTTAGTAGCCCTTCTCGGTTTTCCCGGAGTCGTAGTACTTACGGTCTTACAACTGATGGGGATTTAGTGGAGTAAAAGCAAAAAAATTCAAATTTTACATTGTATCTAGCTTATTAGTAAGGCTTGACGAAAAGAAGAGGTAAAGGGTATACTAAAATTACTGGGGAACTATAAGTAGCATATAGTTCCCCCGGTTTGTTATGAGGAAGTTGCTTGAATATTTAAAAAATGATTCAGGTTTAAAACTTCTATTTTCTAATGTTTACATAGAGTTATAATGGTCTATTCTTGTTAGTTTTTTAATTATTAACTCTATCCTTTAGGCTTTTATTTATCCTTATATACTAAAACAAACATTGTCGTTGTTCTCTGCTAGGCTATTACATCATAAAAGGGGGTGTAAGGACTTAATTCTTCAAAGAATTTAGGTCGGGAGAACTAACAGCTTATATAAGGATAAAGAAAAGAAACAGCAATATTATGTAACATAATGAATGATGTTGTCCGTGCCAGGTATAATTTTTTAGTTAATTATTATTTATGGGGAGGAACAGCTAATGGCAAAAATGAAAACCATGTCCGGAAATGAAGCAGCAGCTCATGCGTCTTACGCCTTCTCGGAAGTTGCTACTATCTTTCCAATCACTCCTTCGTCTGACATGGCGGAGTTAGTCGATGAGTGGGCCGCTCATGGCAAGAAAAATATTTTTGGTCAAACAATGAAAGTAGTTGAAATGCAATCAGAAGCCGGAGCTGCCGGTGCTGTGCATGGTTCCTTACAGGCTGGAGCTTTGACCACTACTTATACCGCATCTCAAGGTTTGCTATTAATGATTCCAAATATGTACAAAATTTCCGGAGAATTATTGCCCGGAGTTTTTCACGTCAGTGCTCGTGCTTTGGCTGCTCATGCTCTTTCAATTTTTGGTGATCACCAGGACGTTATGTCAGTTCGGATGACCGGCTTTGCAATGTTAAGCTCCGGTAGTGTCCAGGAAGCATTAGATCTTGGTTATCTCGCCCACCTCTGTGCTATAAAAGCTAGAGTACCGTTCTTACATTTCTTTGATGGTTTTAGGACTTCTCACGAAATTCAGAAAATCAGTGTTCCAGACTATGAGGAAGTTGCAACCCTTCTCGATTGGGAAGCTCTGAAAAGATTCCGTAAAAATGCCCTTAATCCGGAACGTCCGGTCTTAAGAGGTACTGCTCAAAACCCGGATATTTACTTCCAAGGTCGGGAGTCTGCTAACCGTTTCTATCAGGCAGTTCCGGCTATTGTTGAAGAATATATGGAAAAATATAAAGAACTTACAGGTCGGGAATATAAACTGTTCCAATACTACGGAGCGCCTGATGCAGATCGAGTCATTATTGCTATGGGTTCAGTTGCTGATACAATTAGCGAAGTTATTGACTATCTCACTGCTAAAGGTGAAAAAGTCGGCGTACTCAGAGTCCGTCTTTTCCGTCCGTTTTCAACTGAACATTTCCTTAAAGCTCTTCCCAAAACAGTTAAGAAGATTGCTGTTCTGGAGCGTACCAAAGAGCCTGGTTCACTTGGTGAGCCTCTCTATCTGGATGTTGTGGATGTATTTTATAATCAACCTGAAAAACCGGTTATTGTTGGCGGACGTTATGGTCTCGGTTCCAAAGACACCACACCGTCTCAGATTTTGGCAGTCTTCGAAAATCTTAAAGCTGATGAGCCGAAGCATGGCTTTACCATTGGTATCGTAGATGATGTGACCTTCACATCTCTGGAAGAAAAAGAATTCATCGATACCACTCCGGAAGGTACAATCAGTTGTCAATTCTGGGGTCTTGGTGCAGACGGTACTGTCGGAGCTAATAAGCAAGCAATTAAAATTATCGGTGACCATACTGATAAATATGCACAGGCTTACTTTGCTTATGACAGCAAAAAATCCGGCGGGATTACCATATCGCACTTAAGATTTGGAGATAAGCCGATTAAAGCTCCTTACCTCGTAAACACTGCTAATTACATTGCTTGTCACAATCAAGCTTATGTTGATAAATATAATCTTCTGAAATCTTTAAAACCAGGTGGCACCTTTGTCCTGAACTGTCAGTGGTCAGTTGAAGAATTGGACGAGAAACTGCCTGAGAGCTTGAAGAGAGCTATTTATGATAAAAAGGCTAAGTTTTATATTATTGATGCTGTAAAAATTGCTCAAGAAATCGGCTTGGGTGGCAGAATCAATATGATTATGCAGTCTGCTTTCTTTAAATTGGCTAATGTGATTCCGCTCGATGATGCCATTCGTTATTTGAAAGATTCTGTTGAGAAAACTTACGGTAGAAAAGGCCAAGATATTGTAGAAATGAACTACAAAGCGATCGATGCCGGCTGCGATGCTTTAGTACAAGTCGATATACCCGAAGCTTGGGGCGAGGCTGATCCCAATAAGGGTATATTCCTTGGAACAGATCAAGATCCGCCATTCATTAAGGATATTCTTCGTGTTATGGCTGCTCAAGAAGGGGATAATCTACCGGTCAGCGCATTTAAGGGTATCGAAGACGGTACTTTCCCTGCCGGTACTGCGGCGTATGAAAAACGCGGGGTAGCAGTAGAGATTCCTTCGTGGAATAAAGAAAACTGTACCCAGTGTAACCAATGTGCCTATGTTTGTCCGCATAGCTGTATAAGACCCTTCTTACTTGATGAAGAAGAAGCTAAGAATGCTCCTGAGGGTTTTGAATCCATTAAAGCTATTGGTAAAGATTTTGCAGGTCTTAGCTATCGTATCCAAGTCAGCCCGCTTGATTGCACTGGCTGCGGTAACTGTGTAGAGATTTGCCCATCTAAACAAAAGGCTTTAGTTCTGAAAAATGCTGCTGAAGAAACTGCTGTTCAAGCACCTCTTTGGGAGTATGCTTTAACTCTTTCCGATAAGAGTGATAGAATTGCTAATAAATTCACAGTTAAAAACAGTCAGTTCTTGCAGCCATTGTTTGAATTCAGTGGTGCTTGCCCTGGCTGCGGTGAGACCGCCTATGTTAAACTGTTAACCCAGCTTTACGGCGACAGAATGATGATTGCCAACGCTACCGGTTGTAGCTCTATTTGGGGCGGCAGTGCTCCGTCTGTTCCGTACACTGTTAACAGAAAAGGTCAAGGACCTACTTGGGCTAACTCGCTGTTTGAAGATAATGCTGAATACGGTTATGGTATGTATCTTGGTGTTCAACAGCAGCGCAACAAAATGGCCGATGAAATGAAAGAGGCTATGAATCTTGATATTCCTGCTGAGTTAAAAGAAGCTTTCCAAGAGTGGATTGACAATATGAACGATGGAGAAGCTTCCAAGGCTGCTTCGCAGAAAGTACTGAGTGCTTTTGAAAAAGTAGATCCTAATTCCAACGAATTACTCGCGAAGATTTGGGAAAAGAGAGAACACCTGGTTAAAAAATCTCAGTGGATTATCGGTGGCGACGGCTGGGCTTACGATATTGGTTATGGCGGTTTAGACCATGTCCTAGCTTCCGGTGACGATGTAAACGTCTTAGTTCTTGATACGGAAGTATATTCCAATACAGGAGGCCAATCCTCAAAAGCTACCCCACGTGCCGCTGTGGCTAAATTCCAGGCTGCCGGTAAGAAAATCCGGAAGAAAGACCTCGGCATGATGGCGATGAGCTATGGTTACGTCTATGTGGCTCAGATTGCTATGGGTGCTAATATGAATCAAACCTTAAGAGCTATCAAAGAAGCAGAAGCTTATAATGGCCCATCATTGATTATCGCTTATGCTCCTTGTATTAATCATGGTATTCGCTATGGTATGCAAGAGAGTATTATTCAAGCCAAGAGAGCTGTTGATGCTGGATACTGGCATCTGTATCGTTACAATCCTGACTTGCTTGAAAAAGGCGAGAAACCCTTTACTTTAGATTCCAAGGCCCCGACGGCTTCCTTCAGAGACTTTATCTTATCCGAAGTCCGTTACTCTTCGCTTCTTAGAACCTTCCCAGAAACTGCCGAGGAGTTGTTCGCAGGTGCAGAGAAATTTGCTATGGAGCGTTATAAAAATTATAAACGTTTAGATGAGCAGGATTGGAGCTAAAAAAGGATCTAGGAAAAAATATATAGGCCAAAATTTGATTCAGTGTTAGATGATGGGGTACCCCAGTTTAGGGGTACCCTTATCATATTCCCGTATTTAGTCAAGTCATTATAGTTTTACGTATATTTGGGCATTACCCGCTCACCACGCGCCGAAGCTGTTCACATACTGCTACAGCTACCTTTTTTAGATAAAATAAAGTATTAAGGCAGGGGCTGGTTTTCTGCTAAATAATTTAGATAGGAATCGGACAGCGCTAACAGGCTTTTCACTCTGTTTTCCTGTTGAAGGAAGAACTCTTTATCTTCATATGGTTTGTGGTTAAAAATATTAAATCCGTATCTGCTGCCAGCCTCGTGGAAATGATTTGCGGTAATAAGCGTACCCTCCGGATAATAAAAGCGAAAACCGAGTAAATTATCGGAATGATTGAAAATGTCTTGGCCGAAAACAAGTTGTTTATCTAGAGAAAGCCCTAAGAGGTTAGCTATTGTCGGTAGCAGATCGACTTGACCGCCGACGTTATTTATAGTTTGTGCTTTGAGTCCGGGGATTCTAATTAATAAGGGGACGTTTAGACTGTCGAGTTGATCGTGGTCTCTTCCTAACAGCTTGCTTAAAGTATTCTTGTAAAAGGTGTCGGTAGTATTTCTCAAACCAAAATGGTCGCCGAAAACAACCAGCACAGTATTATCCCATAAACCATGGGCTTTAAGCGCTTGAATAAACTGGCCTAAGGTATAGTCCGTATAATTTACAGCCAAAAAGTAGTTGCCGAGCAGTGTGCCTTTAATTTCGTCAGGAATTTCAATCCTGTGTTTACTTTCCGGTAAATTATAAGGATGGTGGCTGCTTAAAGTAATTAGGCTAGCATAAAATTTTTGTCTTTTAGCGTGTAGCTCTTTCAGAATTGGAAATGCTTTGGCAAATAGGACCTGGTCCGAGGAACCCCACCGTCCGATGGGGTCTTCATCCTGATAAAAAGCTTTGTCATAATATTTGTCAAAACCAAGACAAGGATACAAATTATCTCTATTCCAGAAAGTTACATCATTGGCGTGGAAAGTCAGGGAAACATAGCCCTGCTCCTTTAATAAACGAGGCAACGAAGGGTATTTAATATTTTTTAATTCCTTAGCAATTGCCCCATCGGCCAGAGGGTATAAGGAAGTATTAGTTATGAATTCGGCGTCCGAGGTATTACCCTGGCCTATTTGGCTGTAAAAGTAGGGGAAATAAAGACTTTCTTGAACTAAGCTATTTAAATTGGGGGTTATCTGTTCCCCATCAACTGTAAAATTAATTAAAAAGTTTTCTATGGACTCTAATTGAATTAGAATAATATTTTTGCCTGAAGCCGCTCCAAAATATTTTGGCCAAGAAGAGGGCTCGATTTGTTTTAGCCGGTTAATTGTAGCTTGAGTTAATTTATCAGTAGGAGCAAGCTTATCGTGCTTTTTTTGCCAGAAGGTCAAAAGTTCATAGCCTTGAGTGGTCAGAATTCCTACTTCTCGAGTCATGGCCATTTTGTTGCCTTTATCCGGGTAAAACACGACACTTAGCGAACAAACGGTCAGGGCCAGCGCAGTTACTGTAGTGACAGCTTTCTTTTTAAAAAAAGGATCAAATTTTAGATACTTAGCTGATTTTAGAGACTTAGTCGAGAAGTAATCAACATAAATCTTGCGGTTTAAAAGTTGCCAAACTAGTAAAATTAGCATATCGACATAAAAGAGCAAATAGATCGGAGAAAAAATTTCAGCTATACTGGATTTTACTTCACTCAAATAAGTAAGCTGACCTAAAGCCTCCCAGTTCAGAAGCCTACCAAAAAAGCTATAGTACATAATATTGGCAAAACAAAAAGTGCTGATAAGAAAATTTGCTGTGTGTCGCCATATAGTACGTTCTTTTAAATTTAGCAGCCCCCAGATAATTAGCACAGAGGCGAACTCCAGCAGAAAAATTCGTACCGTGGTGGTTTCCGGAAACAAGAGCGCTCTCATATAGATAATTTTTAGCAGAAGGATAAGCGGAAACAGGGGCAATTGCATTTATCTATTATCCTTTCCTACATGTTGGCTGGCCCAGGTCTTAATTAGGAGTCAAATTATTTTTATGACTTATAGATAGTAGGTATGTTAATTTATTTTTGAAAAGATAATAGAAAATAACTCAAATTACTTTAGAAAAGAGTGTTAAAAAATACTAATCCCCGATTGCTTCGGAAAGAATATAATAAACTGCAGTAATATGCTGTGGAATTCACTAATAATACGGTGGTGACTTAGATGGACAAAATTTATCCCCGATGTGCAATATGCGACCAAATACCGACCAAAGGGCTTTTTGACGGCTTTAGACTTAATGGGAGATTTATTTGTTCAGTTTGTGAAAAACGGATAATTACTGCGGAATCAGGGGATATGGAATACCTTAAGAATATGCGCAATATCCGTTTTATTCTCTATCCGCATCCACGGACAATAACAGCTAAACAGCCAGCAAGTGTGAAAAAATGAAAAAATATGTTAAAATAAAATGAAACCCATCTTACGGAGGAGTACAGTGGACTCATTAATCCGGCAACTTTATCATTATTCTGAATTAGGGATGTACTCCTTTCATACACCCGGTCATAAAGGTAGAAGGGATTTACTGGCTCCGGTTGTTTTTCCGGCTTATGATTTAACGGAGCTTCCGGGCTTGGATATGTTGCATAATCCGCAAGGAGTACTGGCTGAGGTTCAAAAAAAAGCAGCTGCTCTCTATAAAGCGGAGGAAACCTTCTTTTTGGTTAACGGCGCTACCTCGGGTAATCAGGCCATGTTTATGGCTCTTCTGCCTGGTGCCAAAGCCAAGAAGGTCCGCATAGAACGGAAAGCACATCGTTCGGTTATTGGTGCACTAATTCTCTCAGGTCTAACTCCGGAATATATACCCTCAGTTATTCATCCTGATTTTAACCTGCCTTTAGGATTGGATCTTGCTCAGTTTGCGGATAGCTGGGAACATATTGATGCCGTTCACTTGACCAATCCCAGTTATTACGGTACCGTAAGCGATCTAGCTTACATTTTACAGCAAAGGGATATACGCAGGCCAAGTTTGCCTGTTTTGGTAGATCAAGCTCACGGTGCACATTTTACCTCAGAGCTTTTTCCCCAAGGAGCGGTGGAACTGGGGGCGGATCTTGTCGTTCATAGTACACACAAAACCATGGCCGCTCTTACCCAAGCTGCAATGCTGCATGTTCAAGGGTCGCGAATTAATCGTTTCGTGCTTAGGGATATATTGGGCATTCTCCAGACCTCCAGTCCAAGTTATTTGCTACTGGCTTCGCTGGAAAGAGCCCTTGATACCCAGGAAAGGTCAGTATGGGATGGTTTATATGAAGAAGTAAAAAAATTACACCAAAAGCTGGACGGACCTCTCCGTATTTTAACCGAGCAAGACTGCGGAAGTTATGGAATAAAAGAGTTTGATTGGTCTAAAATTTTAGTAAATGTTTCCCCATTAGGGCTTAGTGCCCACGAAGCAGTGGACTTCCTTAGGCATAATTTCAGAATAGAACCGGAGCTTTGGGATGAATACAATATCTTATTTATGCTGGGTTCAGGAAATAAGCCTGAAGAAGTCAGAGTTTTAACCGGAGCACTTGAAGAATTAGTCAAGAGATTTCGTTCCAGGATGAGTTCCCGTCCAAAGACTTATAGGGCGGTTAACTCCAGTCCCTTGCCCCCGGTCAGGCTTAGTCCGCGGGAGGCCTGGTTAAGCAAAAAGAGAAGAATCGCTGTAAAGGAATCTTTGGGAGAGATTGCGGCGGAGACTATTTCCATTTACCCGCCTGGTATTCCGTTGATAGCCAGTGGCGAAGAAATTACAGAGGAAGTTTTGGCGTGTTTGTTGCAAGCGGATAGCTATAATTGGCAAGGCTGGCAGGGCTTTAACCGTGGGGAAATTATGATAGTAGATATGTAGGTGGAAACTATGAACCACAACTTAACCATAATTAAAAACGCTGCTTTAGAAAATAGATTAGCCCATTTGTTGATATTTCATGGCAGTGGCGGTTTGGAAAGGCAAAAGGCTTTTCGAGAACTGGCGCTCGTGTTAAACTGTAAAGGTGATAATTCTCCTTGCAGGCAGTGCTCTGCTTGTAAAAAAATCTTAACCGGAAATCATCCGGATGTTCATGTCGTGGAACCACAAAAAACTTCCATCGGTATAGAACAGATAGCTTTGCTGCAACAAAAGCTTTATCGGAAGCCTTTTGAAGGTAAATATCGGGTTTGCTTAATAGATGAAGCAGATAAATTAACCATTGCCGCAGCCAACGCTCTGTTAAAGGTTGCTGAGGAACCACCGGAGGCGACAATTATTGTTTTTAGTACAAGCAACGCTGAAGGGATTATTGCTACTTTACGCAGTCGGGCCCAAATAGTATACTTACCCCCACCGAAGCAGGAAGAATGGGAAATTGGAACTAGGGATCTATATGATCTTAGCGGCGGAGACCCTGATCTCGCTCGTAGCATTGAGCAAATTGGGGTGGAAAAACTAACAGAATGGCTTCAACTTTATCTAAAGATAATTGAAACCGGGGATTTTCTCCAAAGTTTTAATTTGTTTCCGCTTGAAAAGGAGGAGAGTATAGTTTTTTTAAAAGCTTTGACTGTTAAGATAAAACAACTGGTTCTTAGCGGTGAATTAACGGCTGATTATTTGGCCGAACTTAGAAAGACCATGGCTGTAATCAGAAGACAGGTAAATCATCGTTTAGCGATTGAAGTATTAATGCTTAAACATATACAACTGGGAGGAATAAAAATTGGCTAAAGTGGTAGGGATTCGCTTCAAGAAAGCCGGCAAGATATATTACTTTCTTCCCGGTGGTTTAGATCTTAAACTAAATGATTATGTAATAGTAGAGACGGCTAGGGGAATGGAATTCGGGGAAGTCGTACTTCCCTTGCGGGAGATCGCGGAAGAGGAGATTGTTTCTCCATTAAAAGAAGTGATTCGTAAAGCGACGGCTGAAGATATTAAGCAATATAAGGAAAACAAAAAAAAGGAAAAGGATGCTTTTCAGATTTGTCTCACTAAAATCGCATCTCATAATCTCCCGATGAAATTAATCGATGTTGAATATACTTTTGACGGCAATAAAATTATTTTTTCGTTTACTGCTGAAGGCCGAGTAGATTTTCGGGAATTAGTAAAAGATCTTGCTGCGGTATTTCGGACCAGGATAGAACTACGGCAGATCGGGGTTAGGGACGAGGCAAAAATGCTTGGCGGAATAGGGTCCTGTGGTAGAGAATTATGTTGTTCACTGTTTTTAGGTGATTTTGAGCCTGTTTCAATAAGAATGGCCAAAGATCAAAATCTCTCTCTTAATCCGACCAAAATTTCGGGCATTTGTGGACGCTTAATGTGCTGTTTAAAATATGAAAACGGTTGCTACGAGTGTGCCAATGATAGTATGAAACAAGAAGAAGGCCATGCTCTCTTTACGGAACTACTTGATGAAGAAAGCCAGGCGGAATTGGAAAAGCTTGTTGCGGAAGAAGCGGAGGAGTAAAATTGGGTCAGCTATATCAAGCGATATCAGAAGTTGAAGAGAATATAGCTAAACTTTTAAATGAAGTAAGAAGTCTTAAACAATATGTTGAATACCTTGAGGAGGAAAATGTTAAGCTTAAAAGGCAATTATGTGCCGTATCTGAGGCTGATACGGCTAGGGTTCAGAAAAATGCTGCCAGAATCCAAAAAGAAGCCCAAGAAAACCTAGAAAAACTTTATAATGAAGGTTTTCATGTTTGTCATATATATTTTGGCGAACCTTTGGAAGGCAGTTGCCTTTTTTGTAATGCGTTTTTAAGAAAGGACTAGGTGCAAAAAAAGAATGGTGGAAAAGGGTGCTTTATATGTATGCCCCACTCCGATCGGTAATCTTGCAGATATTACTTTAAGAGTATTGGATACTTTGAAGCAGGTTGATTTTATAGCGGCGGAAGATACCCGCCATTCCCGAAAACTTTTGGCTCATTATAAGATAAAGACCCTTCTAATCAGTTATCATGAGCATAACGAAAGACAGCGAGCCGCGGAGCTAATCGCAAGATTGCAACAAGGGCAAAGCGGTGCTTTGATTTCGGATGCGGGGATGCCGGGGATTTCCGATCCCGGCAGCGTGCTTATCCGCCAATGTATTGAAAAAGGAATCAAAATAGACGTTTTACCTGGCCCGAATGCTGCGCTTACAGCACTGGTTCTGTCCGGAATGCCCACTGACAGTTTTCTTTATTTGGGCTTTCTGCCTTCTAAGAAAAAAGAACGTCAAAAAATCTTGGCCGAGATTGCAGAACTTCCATATACCATAATCCTTTACGAAGCACCCCATCGTTTACAGCGGACCCTGCAAGATATTCTTGAAGTTTTAGGAGATAGGGAAGTCGCTGTGGCGCGAGAACTAACTAAGCTCCATCAAACAGTGCATAGAGGAGCGGCCAGCGATTTATTAGCTGAATTTGAGCAAACTCCGGCCAAAGGCGAATGTTGCTTGCTCATTGCACCGGCTAAGGGTCAAGAACAAGTGCTTAAGAACCAGGCTACAGATTGGCTTCGTGATTTAGAAAAATTAGAGGCAGAAGGTGTAACCGGTAAGGAAGCACTAAGATTAGTAGCCCAAAAGTACGGGATAGGTAAAAATGCTATTTATAAGGCGAAGCTTGAGCAAAAGAAAAATACGAAATAAAAAAGAGGTAATTAAATTACCTCTTATTTGGGTCAAATTTGGTTTTTACTTTACGCTTAACCCGCGGTTACGGCAACTTCAGCCATAGCTGCGGCACATTCAGAACATACATTTTTCCCACGGAAATTCTGTACATTGTTGGCGTTACCGCAGAATACGCAGGCCGGCTCGTACTTCTTCAATATAATTTTTTCGTCATCGACGTAGATTTCCAAGGCATCTTTTTCGTCGATTCCTAGAGTCCTACGGAGCTCTATCGGTAGTACAACACGGCCTAATTCGTCTACTTTTCTTACAATTCCGGTAGATTTCATTGCAATACTCCTTTCTCCAACAAGTTTCGACATTTTAACAACCTTATGTTACCAATCTTTCCTAAAAAAGTCAATAGAAAATTGACACTCTTAGAAAAAATTTTTATCTGGAACTTGCATTAAAAATTATAAAGAATCTTCCTAATAATAAATATTGGCGAAAACTTAACAATAAACCCTGATATTACCTATAGTAAACAAAGAATATAATACAAGGCATCTAATTCTGGTTATACTCTATATTATGGAGTTTGACCCCCGGAATGTTTATTTTAAAAGGAGCTGTGTCCTATGAAATACTATATTACTACCCCGATTTATTACCCTAATTCCAGCCCTCATATTGGTACTGCCTATACTACCATTGCAGCAGATGCGATGGCTCGTTTACGTCGAATGAAAGGCGATGATGTGTTTTTTCTGACAGGAACTGATGAAAACGCTCAGAAAATCGTAAGAACCGCTGAAGCCGCTGGCCTAGACCCCCATACCTATGTTGACGGTATAGTCGAAAAGTTTAAGGAGCTATGGCGGCTATTGGACATTTCCAATGATGATTTTATCCGGACGACGGAAGAGCGTCATGCTAAAGTGGTTCAGCAAATCTTTACTCGCCTTTATGAACAGGGTGATATTTACAAATCCGAATATGAAGGCTGGTACTGTACTCCCTGTGAGACATTTTGGACTAGAAATAAGCTTGTTGACGGTAAATGTCCCAACCCAGACTGTGGGCGGGAGGTTGAACTCCTAAAAGAAGAGAGTTACTTTTTTAGAATGTCGAAGTATGAACAAAGGTTGCTAAAATATATTCAGGAAAATCCGGACTTTATCCAGCCGGTCTCCAGGCGCAATGAAATGATTCGTTTTATTGAAAGCGGTCTGGAAGATCTCTGCGTTTCTCGGACCACATTTCAATGGGGTATTAAAGTACCTTTTGACCCGAAACATGTTGTTTATGTTTGGCTTGATGCGTTAATTAACTATATTTCCGCTTTGGGTTATCCTGACGATGTAAATTATAATAAATATTGGCCTGCGGATGTGCATTTAATTGGCAAGGATATTTTACGCTTTCATACTATTATTTGGCCTATTATTTTAATGGCCTTGGATATTCCATTGCCTAAAAAAGTGTACGGCCACGGTTGGTTTTTAAGTCGTGAAGGTGGAAAAATATCCAAATCTCGCGGTAACGTTCAGGATTCATTTGAATTAATCCGGCGCTACGGTTCCGATCCGATTCGCTACTTCCTTCTAAGAGAAATGCAGGCCGGAATGGACGGGACTTATTCGGAAGATGATTTAGTGGAGAAACTGAACAGTGATTTAGCTAATGATTTAGGTAATTATATCTCCAGAACCTTAGCCATGATTGTCAAATATAACGATAGTAAAGTTCCGGCTCCGGGAGCTGATACTGAGCTGGAAACGGAACTTAAAAGCCTTAGCTCTAGCGTGGCTAAGACTGTAGAACAAAAAATGTTGGACTGCGATCCGGCAGCAGCTTTAGAAGCAATTTGGCAATTTGTCAGCCAGTGTAATAAATACGTTGATACCACAGCACCCTGGAATCTAGCCAAAGACCCTGCCCAGCGCGAAAGGCTAAACACAGTCCTTTATACTTTTGCTGACAGCATTAGGATTTTGGGGATTTTCTGCGCCCCCTTTATGCCCGGTGTCCCGGAAAAGATAAAACCGCTATTGGGTGGTGGCGATTATTATCGGGTTTGGGATGATGCAACCCGCTGGAATGTGCTTAAGCCCGGCACTGAAATACAAAAAGGCGAACCGATTTTCCCAAGAGTGGACCTGTCCCAATTTTCCGAACCGGAAAGCGAGCAAGAAGCTCCAGATGTTGTTAAAATGCCGCCTTTGAAAGAGGAGATCGGCATTGACGAATTTGCCAAATTAGACCTTAGAGTAGTTAAAATTATAAAGGCTGAAAAGGTCGAAAAAACAGATAGACTTCTAAAATTAGAAGTAGAAATGGGCGGCGAAACGAGAACAGTGGTTTCCGGCATAGCTCAACACTATACAGCGGAAGAATTAGTGGGCAAAAAAGTAATCCTGGTTGCTAATCTTAAACCGGCAAAATTAAGAGGAATCGTATCTCAAGGAATGATCCTGGCAGCTTCTGACCAAGAACAATTGGAAGTCTTAACAGTAGCTAAAGACTTACCTACAGGAGCACAAGTGAAATGATTTGGGATACCCACGCCCATCTTGATGATAAGAGATTCGATTCAGACAGAGAACAAGTTATTCGTAGAGCCAGGGATGCCGGAGTTACAAATATTATTAATATTGGCTATGATTTACCGTCCAGCAAGCGGGCTGTAGATATGGCCATGAAATACGACTTTATGTATGCGGCGGTTGGCATACATCCGCACAATGCCAAAGAGTGTACTGAGGAAGTATTAAGCAAGTTGGAAAGGCTGGTTCAAAACCCTAAAGTTATAGCTTGGGGAGAGATTGGCCTGGATTATTATCGCGATCTTTCACCGAGGGATGTGCAACGCCAAGTTTTCGTAAAGCAAATAGAATTGGCGAATGCAGCTGGGCTGCCGATTATTATTCACAATCGAGATGCCCATGGAGACCTTCTGCAAGTAATTATGAAACACCGTCCGGAGTATGGAGGATTGTTCCATTCCTATTCAGGTTCCTGGGAAATGGCTAAAGAATTATTAAAAGAGGATTATTACCTATCCTTTTCCGGTCCTCTAACCTATAAAAATGCACGGCATAGCGTGGAAGTAGCCACTAAGATTCCGGAAGACAGGTTTGTCGTTGAGACGGACTGTCCCTATTTGACCCCCGAACCCTATCGTGGCCAAAGGAACGAGCCTGCCTACGTTTGTGAGGTAGTAAAAAAGATAGCTGAGTTAAAAGGTCTTTCTTACGAGAAAGTAGCGGAATTATCTACTCGGAATGCCGAAGAATTTTTTAAGATTAACGATTAAGGAAGTAAATCTATAAGGGCTCCGAATAAAGAGAACAAAAATTTAAAATAAATAAAAGTTGTATAAATACCGCCTAAAAGGAGACTGCTGCCCAATAATTTTTGTAAGGCAGCAGTCTTACCGGGAAAATTTAATGGATTGCTTTTTCTGTTTCATAGTCAGTGTAGTAAGGTAAGGTCCAAGCTCCTGGGCTGACTTTAGCTTCGCCGTCTAGTTTTTGCTCTTCTAGAGGTGCCGTTCTAAAGATTGAAGGATCTGCCAATGAAGTTATAGCTTTGGCGCTTGCAACACCGAAGACTAAGTTCTGCCAGAGGTTGCTCTTATGACTCTTATTCAGCTTAGGACTGCTGCGAAACAGACCAGATTTTATGCCAAGAACATAGTATACCATCCAAATTACTGAACCATAGCTAGCACCTTTAAGAATAGGATGATCTTTTCCTGTAAATTTAAAGAGGTAAACCAGTGGTATTCCGGCCAGAGCGCCACTTAACATATGATTAATCTGCCCAAAGAGAAAATTTCCTCTCCGTTTCGTTCGAAAACCTTTCATAAAAATTGAGCCGGCGATATGTCCATATAAGGATTCTGTTTTATTTCTGCGCCAATTTCTGAGATTTAAAATGTCTAAAGCTAAAGTGCCTAGCAGCCCGCTTATTACACCTAAGGTTATGGAATCTTTTACTTTAGGTATTGACCTAGCAATATTAGTTATTTGTTCAATATACCTTGGCAAAACAAATCATACCTCCCCTTATCGTAGTAGTGTTCTGTTCGGGTTCCGAAGTTAGCCATGAATTTATCTACCGTTATTCTCTCCTAAAAAAGAAAAGTTTTACGTTGTTATTTTTACCATTTAGTAAAAGAAAATTAAATAAAATAAAAAAATTTGAGGATAATCTCAAATTTTCTTTATTTTTGCCTAGTTAAAAAGGTAAGAACATATGTTATAATATTCACCAGATTATTCAATGGGATAAAAAGACGAGGTGTTGAGAGATGGCAAACTATTATTTAATTTGCGCCGATTGTGACCATGAATTTTCCGTAGCTACGGATTGTGGCAACCCATTTGATCAGGTTTGCCCAGTATGCTCCAGTAAAAATATCTGCCAGAGGTTTAATGTCCCAAATGAAATTTGCATTGATGCGATGAAAGAATGTAATGCCTGCCCTTTTGATAACAATTGCAAGATTCAAAATGAACGCAAAAGTGATCAGGAAAAATAGGACATAAGTATATTTCCGTTGCGGGTTAACCATTTTTTCCATTTCCTATAATCCGGCAAAAAGCTTTCTACAGTAAGCCAGAAATCACGTGAATGATCCATGTGTCTCAGATGAGTGAGCTCATGGATTATTACATATGCGGAAACTTGGTTTGGAGCCATGATAATTCGCCAGTTAAGGTTGATTGTACCTTTATTAGAACAACTGCCCCACCGTGACTTCTGGTCCTTAATCTTTAATTTCTTGTAAGGGAGATTTAACTGCTTAGAATAGTACTCAACTTGTCCTGGCAGGATTTCTTCCGCTTGTTTCACATACCATTTTTTAAGCAGTTCCTTGACCAATAGACTTTGTTGTCCAGTTTCCAAATTGTTCGGAATATAGGCTATCAGACGACTGCCTTTAAAAGTAGCGTAGTACTCTGAACCGGTGGTATATTCAAGCACTAGGGGATAGTTTCTGCCACGGTAGGGGAATTTTTCGCCAGAGGAAAAGGTAGGGGTTCGTTCGATCTGAGCCCTTTGCCTTTGTTTTTCAAGACTTTTCAGTACCCAATCTTTCCGGCTTTGCAAAAAACTCTCAGCATATTCCATGCTAACATGGTTTGGTACTGTGACTCGGACGCGCTGGTCTTTGATGGTTATACTTAGCTTTTTGGCTCTGTTACTCCTATGAAACTCACATTTGATTAAGTTATCGTTGATTTTTAAATAATCCATCTCTATTCCTTGCTATTCTAGTCTTAGTTAATTTGATTTACTTAAAAAATAACATTAAATCAAATATTAAATTATAACTAATTATAGTTTACTATATTATTTAGTTTTTTGATATGGCTATTAATAATTGAATTCAACAAGGTTCTTCCGATAGCGGTGCGGAACAAACTGGGTTTGCAATTTCGTATTTTTTCTACTGTCAATACCTATATGCTGAAAATAGCTCTGCCATAGCTGTTGATAAAAAGCTTCATCATCAGTAAAGTCAATCTTTACATCTTTAGGTAGGTCGGCCAAAAACCATTCTTTGCGATTATAAACTACCGCAATATTTCTTCGTTTGTCATGAATAATAAAGTTCTCCTTTGCCAGTCGATCGGCAAAATGATCGGCCAGCAGAATGATGATATTATTATCGGGTTCCAGGGCCGCGTATAGACAATTTCGAGCTTCGGCAAATCTTAGGAGGCCGAAGAAACGGTGGGCTTCAAACGAAACTTGTTTAGCTGTTTTCAGGACAGGTAATACTGCCGGATGGGTATAATAGCTGTTAATTTTCGCCCCCAGTTTAAAAGCTAATTCGAGATAACGTAAAATTAGGTTTTCTTTATTAGGATGGTTAGAAAGGTAAACGTAGTAAATTTGTCTTAAGGCCTCGTTGGAGATTTTTTGTTCAACGGCTGTATAGACTTTTGCCGCTAACTGAGGGTCGCTTTTTAGAAATTTGCTGTTGGTTGCTAGGCTGAATTGATAACGATCCTTGTGATAAATTCCTTCGGCTTTTTCTTCATAATAATTGTAGTAGATTGCGGTTAGAACGCCTTCAAAACTGCCGTCATAAAGATAATCCATTTTTGGGACCTCGCTAGACTAGGATTTTTAAATTACTTACCGTTGTTAATATTTTTCATAATACCTAGAAATTATTTTAGAAGCTGAAATAGTCCGTCCGTACTAAAAGAGGGTTAATTGGGTGGCCTGCGGTGCTGGAGCTAGCCTTTGCCGAATCAGAGACGGTTCGCTTGGGATTTCTCCATAATAACGACCCTGGCAGGTTAGAAAATATTTGGCTCTTTTTAAGACTACTCCCATCTTTCCTAAATGTTCATAAGAAACAGGTGCAATTCTTCGTTGGCTCAAGATTCTGTGAGCAGAAATGAGGCCAACTCCGGGAATTCTTAACAACTCTTCATAAGAAGCTTTGTTAATTTCCAACGGAAAAAGGTGAATGTTACGGAGGGCCCAGCTTATCTTCGGATCAAATTCGATATCGAGGTTAGGATATTTGGGACTTAAAATTTCTTCGGCCTGAAATTTATAAAAACGAAGCAGCCAGTCAGCCTGGTAAAGCCTGTGTTCTCGGAGTAGAGGCGGAGCAGTGGTTAGAGCTGGTAGATTCGGCCCGTCGTTTATAGGTATATAAGCTGAAAAATATACTCGCTTTAACGCGAATTGCTTATACAGTGTTTCAGTTGCTTTAAGGATGGTAAAATCCGAATCCTTGGAAGCCCCAATGATCATTTGGGTGGATTGGCCGGCGGGAACAAATTTCCTAACCCGACGATATTTTCTTCTTTCTTCGGAGTTAATCAATATCTCGGTATTTATCTGCTGCATTGGGGTTAAAATCGCTTGCAGTCTTTTTTGCGGGGCCAACAATCTTAAGCTTTGCTCTGAAGGCTGCTCGATATTCACACTCATTCTATCGGCCAGCAAGCCGATTTTGTGAATCAGAGCGGGATCTGTTCCCGGTATTACCTTGACGTGAATATAGCCGTAAAAATGGTAGTTATTTCTTAATATTTGCAAGGTATGTAGGATGTTTTCCATGGTATGGTTTGGGTTATGCTCGACAGCCGAGCTCAAAAATAAGCCTTCAATGTAATTGCGTCTATAAAATTGTATTGTAAGGTCTGCCACTTCCTTTGGCGTTAAGTGAGCTCTTTGAATATCATTTTGATTGCGGTTTACACAATAGGAGCAGTTATAAATACAGTAATTGGTTAAAAGAATTTTAAGCAGCGATATACAACGGCCGTCTTGAGACCAAGTATGACAAATACCGTAGGCCTTAGAATTGCCGATACCGCCTTTATTCTTTTTATTAACCCCACTGGAAGCACAGGACACATCATATTTGGCGGCATCTGCCAGAACAGCTAATTTTTCTAAAGTATCCATAATACTCACCCAAAAATATTTTAGCACATATCTTCGCTAAATCAAACATATGTTCTGATATGTAGCTGTTCACTTGCTGTTACAGCTGCTGCACCTAAACCTCCGGGTAGAGTAGCTGTTAGAGGCTAAAAGAAAAAGTTGCTGCACCTACCAACTCAGTTGGTTATTGTACAGCAACCGTTTTTTTAAGATAGAGCCATTTATACTTTAGCCTATAGAGCTATAACCAGCCTCAAAGGCTTTAATATTTGTTTCAAGGTGTTTGGCCGGGACTGTTTCTTTCAGAACCTCGAGCCAAACCTCTTTGGCGATGTCTAGATGTTTTGCAAGTAGACCGAGTAATACGACATTAGTAGCTTTGCTATTGCCGGCCTGGATCGCCATATCTAAAGCATCAATCACTATGGCTTTAGCAAATTTGCTTTGGATATAACTTATGGCGCCTTCCGGATAGGCAGCAGCACCTGTCACTACAGGCATGGGATCGATCCTTTGGTCGTTGACAATGATACCGCCGTCTTCTTTTAGGTAAGGTAGCCAGCGTAAAGCTTCCAGTTTTTCGAAAGCTAAGATTATATCAGCCTGCCCTAGCGGAATAATCGGTGAAGCGACTTCTCTACCGTATCTGACTTGGGTTACCACGCTGCCGCCTCTTTGAGCCATGCCGTGGATTTCAGATACTTTTACATCTAAACCAATCTTCTGAACCACGCCGGATAAAATGCGGCTGGCTAAAATTGTTCCTTGTCCTCCAACTCCGACAATCAGGATATTTGTTACCTTAGGCATCTGCTACACCTTCTTTCATAATAGCCCCGGTAGGACAAACAACAGCACATAGATTACAACCATTACATTGGGTGGGATCGATCTTGACTTTTTCCCCAACTTTTACTATACAAGGGCAGCCGATCCTCAAGCAGATTTTGCAACCAATGCAGGTTTCTTCGTGGACAAAACAAGGGGTTTTGTCGCTTTCAAAATCTATTAGAGCACATTTGCGTTTGGTAATAATGACCGAAGGTTCTTCAGCGGCCAGCTCTTCCTTAATAACCCTTTCTAGTTTTTTAACGTCAAAAGGATCTACCTCTACCACTCTTTCGACGCCGACAGCTCTGGCTAAGAGCGCTAGATCTACTTCTTTAATTGGTTCACCTTTTATGGTCATACCTGTAGCCGGGTTATCCTGGTGGCCGGTCATTCCGGTTGTTCGATTATCCAAGATGATTGTGGTAGTTGTTGCCTTGTTGTAGACTGTGTTGATAAGGCCGGTAATACCGGAATGAATAAAGGTTGAATCCCCGATCACGGCGACCAGTTTGCGCGCAAATTCTTTGCCGCGGACCTTTTCCATTCCAATAGCATTGCCGATACTCGCACCCATACAAATAGTGGTATCCATTGCATTTAACGGAGGCAAGCTTCCTAAAGTATAACAGCCTATATCCCCGGCCACGGTAACTTTTAATTTTTGCAGTACATAAAAAAGACCGCGGTGAGGACAGCCCGGGCACAGGACCGGTGGGCGGATAGGTGCTTCCGGGGCGTCTGAAGGTTGAGTTTCTTTAGGAGCAAGATTACTGACTGGCACCGACGGTCTTGCTTGGAATTTTTCGGCAATAACTTCGGGCAGCAATTCGCCAATTTGCGGGAAAATATCTTTGCCATGGACATCAATATTCCAGGCTCTAACGGTATCTTCAATAAAGGGATCCAATTCCTCAATTACATAAAGCTTGTCAACTTTGGCAGCAAATTCCGTAATTAGTTTTTTGGGAAGCGGAAAAGTCATTCCAAGTTTTAGAATAGAGGCTTCAGGAAGTACTTCTTTCACATATTGATAAGTTATGCCGTTAACTATAACCCCAATCTTAGTATCTTTCCATTCAATTTTGTTTAAAGAAGTTGTCTCAGCGAATTCCTCTAATTTCTCCAACCTTGCTTCAACTGCTACATGACGGCGCCGAGCGTTGCCGGGCATCATAACGTATTTAGCCGGGTTTTTTACGTACTCTTTTAGTTCGATATTTTGGCGTTCTTCTAGTTTAACTAATGATTGAGAGTGAGCTACTCTGGTTGTAATCCGAAATAGAACCGGAGTATCAAATTGCTCGCTAATCTCAAAGGCCAGTTTGATAAAATCTTTACATTCTTGACTGTCCGAAGGCTCAATTACCGGTATTTTAGCGGCTCTCCCGAAATGGCGATTGTCTTGTTCGTTTTGCGAACTGTGCATTCCCGGATCATCCGCAGACACCAAAACCAGACCACCGTTGACTCCGGTATAAGCTACCGTAAATAAGGGGTCGGCAGCAACATTGACTCCTACGTGTTTCATGGCTACTAAGGCTCGTCCGCCTGCAATGGAGGCACCGATTCCAACTTCCAAAGCAACTTTTTCGTTCGGTGACCATTCAGCATAAATCTCCTCGTATTTAGCTGCGTTTTCAGTTATTTCCGTACTTGGAGTGCCGGGGTAAGCAGAACAGACTACTACACCGGCTTCCCAGGCGCCACGAGCTATAGCTTCGTTACCTGTTAATAGTTTCATTTTCCCATCCTCTCTTATCTTTATCTAAGAATATCTTTTTTTATCTCTAAAAATCTAACAAATATAATATTATCAAATAAAATTACATTAGTAAAACACCATGGTTTACCAGGGAATTTTTGCTCTAATATTAGGGAGGTAACCCAATTTCGGGTTACCTCCCTTAATGCTTTGAAGGAATCTAAAGAGAATATTATTAGCTCTAAGCTATTTTGAGGAGAAGGCTTTCTGAGTTTTATTTAAGGCCAGGTTATCTTTATAGGCAAAAATATAATTGAGGTGTTCTTCTGGGAACTGACGCGTCAAAGCGCTTACTACCGGTACTACCACAATTGATAAAATCATAGCTAACGAACCGACGAGGGGAATACTATCCGGGAAGAGATAGGAGAATAGGGAACAGAACAGGACTCCGGTCAGCATACCGGCCCAAGCTCCGGCTTTAGTGGCCTTTTTATAGAATAGGCCGGCCAGGTAAGGGCCAATAAAAGCTCCGGCTACTGCTCCCCAGGAAAAGGCCATTAAATTCAAAATAACATTGGGTTTTACAGCCAGGTAGAGGGATAAGCCGATAAATACCACACAAAGGATTCTCATTAAAAGGACGGAGTTCTTCTGTTTGGTTTGGGGGCGGATAGTTTGGAGCAGGTCGACTGCTATCGAAGAGCTGGAAACCAGGACCAAAGAAGCCAGGGTGGACATCGAAGCGGCTAGAATTAGCAACAACAGCAAAATCGCTACTACTTCGGGAACAGTCTGACTGATAATTGTTGGCATAACTCTATCCACATTATTGCCCACTTCGGCTAAGCTACCGAAGAAAAGACGGCTTAAAGAACCGGTGAAATAAGCGCCAAAAGCCATTAATAAGGCGAAGCCTGTAGTGGCCAGGGTAGCAGTATGGATTACTTTTTCGTTTTTGATAGAATAAAACTTTTGAACCATTTGCGGTAGCCCCCAGGGACCAAGGGAAGTGAGAATAACTAGTGAGAACAGGGCGATTGCCCCAGGCGGTCCGACCGGAGCGACTAATTGCGGATCCACATTAGACAAGGCTGGAACTATATTGCTAAAGCCACCGACCTGCGGACTGTTTACGACACAGAGGATTAGCGCAATTACCCCGAATATCATAATTAAACCTTGCACAAAGTCCGTTAAAGTTACAGCAAAGTAACCGCCCATTGTTAGGTAGATAGCCGTAATTATAGCCATAAAGCCTAAGGCGTAAATATATTCGATGCCAAAGACCATCTCAAAGAAATAACTCAAACCCATGTAGACCGAAGCAGAATAGGGCACCAGGAATATAAAAATGATTAGAGCCGAGACTACTTTGAGGCCTTTACTCTGGTAGCGTTTTTCTAAAAAGCCGGGTAAAGTCATGGTACCAAGACGGGTAGTCATTTCTCTGGTTGGCCGGGCCAGGATTTTCCATGCTAAAAAACATCCGAGAAAAGCATTACCAACCACGATCCATAAAGCAGAAAGACCAAAACCCCAGCCTATCTTTCCGGCATAACCAATAAACATAACAGCCGAAAAGTAAGTCGTTCCATAGGCAAACGCTGAGACCCAAGGTCCAATTTTACGGTTGCCTAGGAAAAAATCGTTTAGGGTTTTAGTCTTTTTCATACTATAAAAAGCTATCACAAAAAGGACAGCCACATAAATACCAATAGCAAGGAGCTTCATATTCAACCATCCTTCCATCCTAAAAATTTGTGGGCAAATTCTTGCCACCTTTGCTAAAAAACCATACTACCTTTTTCTACCCTACTACCCTACTACCCTAAAAGCTACACTACCATCCTATGCAAATATTTCGCTAGGATGCCTGCTTAAGATTCTAAAACAAAAGTTCGTAAAAGTCCATACTAAAATTAAAAAAAGTTTAATCGTTTTCTTCATCTTCTAAAAAGATATTTATTTCGTCTTCGGTAAGAAGGCCATCTTTATTTGGAGTCAAATCAGCGGTTATATAATGGTTGGGCTCATAAATATTAGATTCATAATGATTATGGTTTGCTACAAAATCATTAAGCCCGGCTTTCTCCAGCATTTCTTTGGCTCGCATTAATTCTGTATACTCATTTATTGAGATAATCACGGCTTGGGGTTTATTATTTTTTACTACTATGTAAGGATGTCCTTGTTCCTCTATGGCCTGAATTACCTTGGAAGCTTGTCCGCGGCCCAGTTCGGAAACTGAGATCATACAGTCAAATACTCTGCGCAAATCCATTTTTAGGCCTCCTAAATGTCTTAGAATAAAAAGTACAAGCCAGTTTCATTATAGAAGGCCAGTAAAAAGATTGCAATAGAATGACAGATAGATACTAATGGAAATTTGCATGGTTTTTTGCATGAAAATCGTCGAAGTGGAGTGGTTTTAGCCGGAAAAACAAGTTATTTTACAGAAATTAGGTTGTTGAAATTATTTCTAGGAGAATTACGATGAATGTTTATATTCGAAAGCGGTAGCCTGCTCCCCAAACTGTTTCTATATATTGGGGATTAGCTGGGTCACTTTCGATTTTTTCTCGGATACGCGCGATATGCACTGTTACAGTGGCAGAATCGCCTAGGGCTTCCAGACCCCAAACTCGCTCAAAGAGTTCATCGCGGGAAAAAACTCTGTTCGGATTTTCAGCAAGGTAATGCAGTAAGTCGAATTCTTTTTGAGCGAGAAAAACTTCCCGTTGATTGATAAAAACGCGACGCGATGCGCTTTGGATTTTCAGCCCGCGAATGGTTAGCTCATTTTGCGGCCTGTCGTTCTTGGGGAACTTTTGCTTTAAGCGTTCATAATTTTGCAGATGAGCCTTAACTCTTGCTACGAGTTCGCCTGGACTGAAAGGCTTGGTAATATAATCGTCCGCACCTAGACTAAAGCCTTTAATTTTATCTATCTCTTCTTTTTTGGCAGAAACCAGGAGCACTGGAATATCTTTTTCATCGCGAATTTGACCGAGGATTTCCAAACCGTCCCTGCCAGGTAGCATTAGGTCCAGCAGTAATAAATCGTAATCATTATCCATTAAGCTTTTAAGACCTGATTCTCCGTCAGTGCAAATATCGACCGAAAAACCTGCCACTTCCAAATAGTCTTTTTGGAGTTCGGCTATGCTCAAATCATCCTCAATGATTAGAATTTTTTTCATCTTGTCTTTCACTCCTCAAAGAGATTAAAATACTCGTGCCTTCGGAGCCATGGCTGACAGCCCAGATTCGCCCGCCATGTCCTTCGACGATTTGTTTGGCTATGGCTAAACCGAGTCCGGTGCCTTTTATTTGGCTGCGGGAAGAATCCGCCCGATAAAAACGGTCAAAGATATGGGGTAAGTTCCGCTCGTTTATTCCGCTTCCGTTATCGCGAATTTCAATGAGGATATTAGTTGAGGCTTCCCGGAGGATTATTCTAATTTCTCGAAGGGGTTTGTCCAGGTATTTTATAGAATTATCCAGGATATTAGTTAACACTCGTTTCATTCTTTCGCGATCAAGATTAACAATTTTAGCCCCGGAAAGTTCAACCTCAAAGCTTAGCTGGATCTGGCGTTGTTCCATTTCCGGTTCGCTTTCCGCCACAAAATCGCCCATAAATTTTGCTAAATCTGTTTTCTCAAAATTAAAGGGCATTTGCTTTAGGTCAAGGCGGGCATAGAGCAGCAGGTCGTCAATCATTTGATCAACCTGTCTTGCTTTTTGGTAGGCTGTCTGCAAATATTTGGTCTTTTTTTCCGGAGTGTTGGCCACGCCGTCCAAGATTCCTTCAATATAGCCTTTTATCGTAGTGACTGGGGTCTTTAAATCGTGAGAAATGCTAGATACCAGCATTTTGCGATTATCTTCGTATTTTAATTGAGTATGAATTAACTCTTTTAGTTTGAGACGCATGACCTCAAGGTCACGGCAAAGTTCTTGGATTTCTCTATCGCCTTCTTCGGCAATTTGGTTATCTAAATTGCCGCGGCTTATTTCCGCAGCGGCTTTTTGGAGCTGGCGCAGGGGTTTTACTATAGTTTTAGATAATTGCCGGGAAACAAGGATATTGGTCAGGGCAAAACTTAGTAAAAACACCAGACCGAGAAGCAAAAGAAAGTTGCTGAAATTGGCTGTTGTCGAGCTTAAAGGAGATAGCAAAATTACTTTACCTTCTGAGTTATCGGGCAGGTGTACAGAAATAAGCTCCACGTCGTAAACTATATTATCGAGGTAAAAGTGATCAGTCGAAAGTTGTTCTGAATTTGTTGTTAATTTAGCTATGTCAATGCTGGTGAAACTCCGGGAACTGAAGATAATTCGGTCATTTTTCAGAATCAATACGTGACCTTCGATCTCAGCCAGCCGCTTTTGCAGATGGGTATGGAAATCAGCTTGTTCGATAATTTCCGGATTTTTTTGCAATAGACTCTGCTGGCTACCGTTAAGTTCAAAACGAATTTCCAGCAGGCGCTGGTAGTTTTCCAAGCCAAAATCTTTTTTAAAAAAATTTTCCAAAATATACAGATAGGCCAACGCGCAAAGGACAGTAATCGCTAGAGGCACGATCACTGTGGCCGCATTGGCAAAAAATAGGCGTCTGGTTAATTTCATAATTTCACCTAAAATTTCTTAGAACTCTTTTTTCTCAAAAAAGTAATAGCCCGCTGTAAAGAAAATTATAGCATAACCGAGCAGATGCAGAAATCCTCTTACTATTTTAGCTAAAGGGAAATTGTTTGCTAGCCACAGATGATACCAATCGAGAAGGCTGGTAGGCAATAGTATGGAAAACTGGGGAAAGACAAAGCCGAGTCCTTTGAAAAGCAGGAAAATGAGGACAGAGGCAAAGAAAACAGTAGTTCCGCTTTTTAGAGTATTGGCCAAAAGTATTATGCCTAAAGCTAGAACAAATAACGGAAAAAAACTGGCCAGGTAAGCAAGAATTGTTTTAAAGTAAGATGCCAATGAGGCGGAATTAGCATTAAATAAAAAGCCGGCCAGGGATGAAAGCAGTAATAAAAGCAAAAGATTAGCCATTATAAAGAGAGCGATAGCTGCGACTTTGGCGCTGAAAATCTTAAAGCGGGAGACCGGCCTGGTTAACGAAAAGCGAATAGCATTATTAGAAAACTCTCCCGAAAAACAGTCGATGGCGAGTAATGCCGTAAATAGCGGGAGAATAGTATTGATGACTACGGATAAAACCAAAATTGGAAACTCCAGGCTACCTACCCCTCTGATCCCCCAACCACTTCTGATTCCGACGACTAGTAGCTGGCCAACGACTATCACCGCAAAAGATAAAATTATTGCCAAAAGGGCTTTTCTTTTTTTCCATAACTTTTCCAACTCATTGACTAATGCTGCCCGAAATACGGCCATATTTTTCTACCTCACTCACAAAATAATCTTCCAGCGTCGGATAACTGTTCAAGATGTTTTTCGTAGTTTCTACTCCCAGGAGTTTACCCTCAAATATAATACCAATTCGGTTACAAGTTAGCTCTACGTCGTGAATCAGATGGCTGGAAATAAAAAAGGTGGTTTGCTCATTTTTAGCCAAGTGCAGGATAAGGTTACGGATTTCGATCATTCCTTCTACATCCAGCCCATTTAAGGGCTCATCCAAAATTAGCACCTTCGGCCGGGATAAGATGGCTGCGGCCAGCCCGAGACGTTGTTTCATGCCGAGAGAAAATTTCTTCGGTTTTTCGTTTTTGTATTTGAGAATCCCAGTTAGTTCGAGTACTTCGTCGATCCGTTTGTCGTCAATACCAGGGTAATAACGAGCTTGCTGCTTAAGGTTTTCATAGGCTGTTAAATAGGGATAAGCCTGGGCAACCTCAATCAAGCAGCCAACTCCAGCCATGGCCTTTTCATATTCCTCAGTTATGCTCCGGCCAAAAATTTTAACATCGCCATGGTCAGCTTTGCTCAAGCCAGTCATGATCTTCATTGCCGTTGTTTTACCGGCACCGTTCGGGCCTAAAAAGCCAAAAATATCTCCGGTGTAAATATCTAGATTTATATTCTGGATTCCCCTACCGTTGGAGTATATCTTTGTTAAATCGGAAATTTCAATGACTTTTTCCATAGTGATCCTTTCTAATAGCTTTTTATACACATTTGTTTTATTTCTAATGAAAATTTTTTATACCGTTCTCTAAAGAGGCAAAAGATCTATCGTTGGCAATCCAGTTGCCAACGATAGATGTGTTGGAAGAGGAGGTGCAAGGTTTAGTTAATCCAGATCAGGAGTAAAGGTTGGGTCATACTCCAGAGAACGGCGAACTCTGTCAAGATAAAGGTCTATTTTTGCTCTGTACTCATCAATATAGATATTTCCTTGTTGGGTGCCACCCGAGTTATCAGTTATTTCCAATGTGGCACTGTGATAGTTACCTTCAGCAAAATTACCGACGAAGGAAAATTCCAATTTATTGGCAGCGTATTCCTGATAGTCGTCTTTATATTCCTCAGTATATTTTCCGGCGACTTGGGAGTTATCCAGTTTAGTAATCTCCAGCTTACGTTCTCCGATTTTTTCGAAGCGACCGTTTTTCTCAATTATGATGTCATTTTTGTAAGAACCAATGTATTTGTCCGGGTTGGTTAGTATTTCACTGCTAGGTTTTTCGCGGCTGATGCCTTCTTCTTTGACTACTTTTTTACCGGTAAGGTCCGGCTTGCTAATTTCCGTGTTGTTTACATCATAGACCCTAAATAAAATGTCAAGGGTTAACTCATGAGTATTGCCTTTGTCATCTTTACCGGAGATGGTCACCGTGCCGAGGATGCTTTCAAGCAAGCCATCCGGATTGACTTGAGCTGAGCCACCGACCCCTTTGACATAAATATCTTGGGTTAAGCGAAAATCTTGATTATCTCGGTAAGATAACTCCTGTTTCATTTGGAGCGAGGTTAAGGCGTTGATTAAGGCCGGAATTTGGGCTTCGTTTAGCGATCCGTAGATTTCCTTGCTTCCGTCGGCCAGCTCTTCAATATGGACATGATCGCGCAAACTACCCACTAAAGCGTCTATAACTCTTTCAACATCTTTGAATTCATCTTCGGCAAAAGGATTGTCAATATAAATAGGGTCTTTTTCTTCAATATACCTTGTTTCATAGTATTCTTCAGAGTCGCTGTATTTGCGAATGTAAGTGGTTTTATCGCTGTAGGAGTAAGAACTATAAGATCTACCGTCCAAGCGCTGGTTGCTGCTAATGCTTTCAGTGACCTTGTTGATTCTATCATATTTACTAACACTGTTTTCCGATGACAGCACTTTGCCGTTGTCTTTAAATACCATTGAAGATTCAAAGGTAAAACTGTCTAATTGCGTGCTGCACATTTCTACGGTGTCCTTAATGCTTTCTTTTAATTGATCATAGCCGCTCTTATTTGTTATATCGGCGAAGGCCGTTGTGGCAATTAATAAAGCACCGAGC
Source organism: Peptococcaceae bacterium (assembly GCA_012524045.1). Taxonomy (GTDB): domain Bacteria; phylum Bacillota; class Desulfitobacteriia; order Desulfitobacteriales; family Syntrophobotulaceae; genus JAAYSI01. The sequence continues at coordinate 37,694 of JAAYSI010000203.1, forward strand.
GCAAAACTAATCACTAGAACCGTTTTCTTTTTACGTAACATTTTGGGCATCTCCTTTTTAAAACCTTTTTAGCTGATTATTGCCAATAATTTAGAAAGCTTTCTAAGTATATTCTAACCACCGGCTATTGCCAATCTGTAAACTAAATCTAAATAATTTATTAATTCTTGTTGTGGCAAAGGCTCGGGCAAGTACATGCACAGAAAAAAACAGGAGACAATATAAATATAGCAAACGATATAGAGATATTTTTGAATCGAACATATCTTTTAAACTTGATAGAAAAAACAAGCAAGGTAAGTAAGGAGTGTTAGGATGCAAGGTAGTATAAAAAGGGTGTTCCCCGGCGGCAATACTTCCGAAGGCTTCTTTTCTTATTATCAATACCTCTTGGAAAAAGGGACTAAACGTGTATTCGTTATAAAAGGGGGTCCGGGAGTAGGAAAGTCAACCTTGATGAAAAAAGTCGGCAAAAAAATGCTGGAGCTTGGTTATGACGTGGAATTGCATCATTGTTCTTCAGACGATCATTCTTTAGATGGAATTGCTATTATCCCGGCTGGTATAGTGATGGTCGACGGAACTGCTCCCCATATTATTGATCCCAAATATCCGGGAGGCCTGGATGAGATTATTAATATGGGCGATTACTGGAATGTAGAAGCTATGCAATTAAACAGCACCAAGATTGTTGCCACCACAAACGAGGTCAGCCGGCTTTTTGCGCGGGCTTATCGTTTTCTGGCTGCTGCTCGGTCAATTGCCGAAGATATTATAGCCATGCATAAACAATGTATGGATTTTGCCGGAGCTAATAGGATTCTAGCCTTGTTTGAGCGGATACTCGCAGAAAGTACATACTCAACAGAATCCCTTGATACTAACGGGCACGAAAGGCATTTATTCTCTTCTGCATATACTCCAAACGGCTTTATTGATTTTACCGATACCATTTTGCAGGACATTCAGCAAATTTATTACTTACATGGACCAATGGGCAGCGGTAAAACTACTTTGCTGCGGAAAATAGCGGATAGAGCAATCGAGAAAGGTCTCGATGTGGAGATTTATCATACCCCGTTGATTCCGGCGAAAATTGGAACCGTTCTTATTCCCGCTTTGAATTTGGGTGTAACAAGCAGTGAAAAATTTAAAACCGTTCATTATGAAACTCTGGACCTAAGTAAATATCTAAATAGCACTAAGCTTGCCGCTTATCAAGCGGATATAGAGAGCGATAAGCAATTACTGCAAGAGTTAATAAATAGCGGTATAGAAAATATTCGCAGAGCGAAAGAAGAACATGATATATTGGAACAATATTATGTTCCTAATATGGATTTCAGTGCAGCAGAAGATAAATATGAGGAAATCATGGACAGGATTTTAAGCCTTGCAGCCAGCGAAGTAAGGACAACAGCGGCTAACGCTCGAATATACAACTGAAGGATTTTCGAGAGTTAAGGTATATGACTACTTGCGGTCACTAAAAAGTAACTGCAAGTAGTATTTATTTAAACTTTTTGCATATTAAGAGGAATAATATTCTATATTATAGAATATAAAGCCAAAAGCTAAATTTTATATTAAATAATTGAATTCTGGTAAAGGAATTATCTAGAGGTACTTTTATGGAGAAAGATGTCTATATGTCTATTTCTCGTAAGGCTAAAGCCTTGCTTAACCGTCAGGAAGGCCTTGATGTGGACTTTAAATTAACGGTCAAAGGCGTCCAGTCCACAGACCTTGTGGCATTTGCCAATTCGGAAAAAGGTGGGACTATTCTGGTAGGGGTCGGTGAAGTTGTCGACGGAAACAGTATGCAGAAGGGGAAAATAATAGGTTGTGATGTTGGAGATAAAGAAAGATTGTTTATCCTAAGTAAATCGGAAAGTTGTGTCCCGCCGGTTGAGGTTAATATAATTATTGAAAATTATGCCCGTAAACCCTTTTTTCGAATTGAGATTCCTTCCGGCAAGGAAAAACCTTACTGCACAGCGGGAGGAACCTACAAAATCAGAGGTGACGGTCGTACCAATACTTTATTTCCGGGTAGACTGCTTTCTTTGTTTGTGGAAAAACAGAGTGAATTATTTTTTGACCGTTTTCGCGAAGCCACTAAAGAGATAGGGAAAGATATGCTTCTCTCCAGCACTAATCTCCAGAAAGAAATGCACAAGCTTTTACTTCAGGTTTTAGAACTGGAAAATATTATGACAGACCGACTTGACCTACTCCAAAAAGAGGTTCAAGATATAAAGGGATTACAGGAGAAATTTCTTGAGTTTGAGACGGAACTCGGCCTAGTACAGCAAAAGGTGGATTATTTATTTGGTTATTCAGGAATTGATAGTAGTAGAGGGCAAAAATGATGCCCATGCTGTCCGCAGAGCCCTTGGCGATGTGGATATTTTGTGGACAAATGGTTTGGGGCTTACGGAAGAGAAACTTAAGCTGATTGAGGCAATGGCTAAACGGCGTGGAGTGATTGTCTGTACCGACCCGGATTATCCGGGAAAACAAATTCGTGAACGAATTAATCAGAGAGTACCAAATGTGAAACATGTTTATGTCTCTCGAAACTCTGCGCTAAACAAGAAAGGTGATGATATCGGCCTGGAAAATGTCTCGCCGGAAGAGATCCGTTTAGCTTTTTCTAAAATACTAGACGAGAGTAAGTCGGCCTATTTTTCTGAAGAGATAAGCGAAAATCAGCTATTAAAAGAGCAGGATACGATTACCATGCAGGACCTTATAGAACATGGCTTGACCGGGCAGGCAGGTGCATCTGCTAAAAGACTTGCTGTCGGCAAAATTTTAGGGATCGGGGATACTAATACCAAGCAATTTTTGCATAGAATAAGACGTTTCGGCTTTAGCCGCCAAGAATTTTTTGATGCGTTGAGTAAGGTTGACAATGAGTAGGCTTGAAAGGAAGGATTAATCATTACTAAAACTTTTCCGGAAACAGCGGCTCAGTATACCCGCAGAGTGTTGGGCTATCGGGGCAAAGCAAAAAAAGCTCTCGGGCAAAACTTTTTAATCAATGATAGGGTTATCGAAAGAATCGTTGCTGAGGGTCTCCCATCAGATACTGCCTTTCCGTTGGTGGAGATAGGACCGGGTCCGGGCGGATTGACCCGAGAGCTTATTAAGAGGGACCAACCCTTATGGGTGGTGGAGTTAGATAAAGAGAAAGTCGCTATTCTTAAGCGGGAATTTACGCAGGATAAAATCAATATTTTAAATATGGATGCGTTGAAATTAAACTTGGCTGAACTTTGGGGCGACCAAAAAGGATGGCTGATTGGCAATCTCCCTTACTATATTACTAATCCGTTGCTTAGACATTTTTTAGCCCAAAAAGATTCTCTATTCGGCTTGACCGTAATGGTACAAAAAGAAGTGGCTGACCGGATGCTGGCACCACCCGGAGGTAAAGAGTACGGCCTTTTATCCATCGCTGTGCAACTGGCAGCAGAGCCGCTTAAATTATTTGAGGTTTCCGCTACGGCTTTTTATCCACAGCCCAAAGTAAAATCTGCGGTTGTCAAGTTGGTACTCCGTCCTTATCCCGGCTTAGAGATAGAAGAAAGCATGCTTATGAGAGTTGCTAAAGCAGCCTTTGCTCAGCGGCGTAAAACTTTGCTCAATACTCTGTCGGCCGGTTTAGGTCTTACCAAAAATGATATTTCAATGGTTCTTCAACAGGCCGGCATAGAGCCCAAACAACGGGCTGAAGAGCTAAGTATTTCGGACTATCAAAAAATCTGTCAAATACTGAAGCACTCTGGTCTGTTAGTTTGAACACAATAAAAGTCCTTTTAAATCTTAAACTGCTTTAAGTTATTAGACTTGAAGCAGTTTTCTTTTTTTTACATAAAATAGAATAGGTCGAGGGCAGGGGGGTTCGTGATGTTTAAAATAGGAGATATAGTGGCCCGCCGTTCTTATAACCAGGACTTATTTTTAAAAATCCTTGATATAAAGAAAACTGGGGGAAAAGATATTGCCATACTCGGAGGGCTTAACTACCGGTTATTCGCAGACGCCTTTTTTGAGGATCTTGTTTTAAAAAATGCTAAAGAAGTAGTCCATTATCAGCTTGCCGATTCGCAAGAGGTATATAAAAAATTCCGTAAGGTAGTGTTTGACCGTAAGTTTAAAGTAGAAGAAGAATATTTTGAAATACCGGGAAGGATTCTGCATTTGGACGGAGACAGAGAATATCTTGAGCAATGTTTACGGACCTATAAACAGTTGGGGCTGCAGGCTAAAGGTATTTGCAAAGCGGAAACGGAACAGCCGCGGGTTATAGGGAGAATTTTAAGAGAAAATCCGACTGATATTTTAGTCTTAACCGGACATGATGCCTTGTTAAAAGGCAAAAAAAATTTAAAAAGTCTGGATAGTTATCGTAGCTCAGCTTATTTTGTGCAATCAGTATTAGAAGCTAGGAAATATCAACCGAATAAGGATGCTCTGGTTATTTTTGCCGGAGGTTGCCAGTCTAACTTTGAAAAAATCATCGAAGCCGGTGCTAATTTTGCTTCTTCGCCGAAAAGGATGTTGATTCATGCTTTGGACCCGGTCTTTATTGTGGAGAGTATAGCCTTTACTCCTATAGACCGAACGGTTTCGCTAAAGGATATAATTAGGCATACCGTGACCGGTACGGACGGGGTTGGCGGAATTGAAACCAGAGGCCAAATGAGAAGAGGTTATCCTAAAGTTGATTATTGTTAGACTCTTACTGTTAGGATGTTAGTAATTCTTAGCTCCTAGACAGCCTGTTATTGAACAGGCTATTTTTTATGAGGGTAAAAGAGGGTTTCAAGAAAATAGTTGATTTAAGAATAATCTAAGCAGATTTTCGCAGATTAAGTTCGGAGGGATTTTTATGATGCAGTATAATCGCGGAAATCTGCTTATTATCGGAGGAGCAGAAGATAAAGAAAAAGAGTGTAAGATTCTTAAATTTTTTTATAAAGAAGCGGGTGGGAAGGACTCGCGAATCTGCATTATCACTGCCGCATCCGAAAGGGCGGCTGAAGCGGCTGAACCCTATCAAGAGTTGTTCAAAAAATTTGGCTGTGCAGATGTAACCGCGCTGAATTTCTATACAAGGGAGGACGCCAATTCTCCGGAAAATCTTACTAAAATTAAACGAAGCAGCGGGATTTTTTTTACAGGTGGAGATCAATTGCGGATTACGGCTATGCTCGGAGGGACGGAGATTGGGAAAGCGCTGCACATGCTGTACGAAAACAATGTAATCATAGCCGGAACCAGTGCCGGAGCTTCGGTAATGTCGGATACTATGATTATCGGCGGAGAGGGTGATACCCCGGGTGAAGATTTGATAAGAATGGGGCCCGGTTTAGGTCTGCTGAGAGGAGTAATTATCGATCAACATTTCGCCCAGAGAGGAAGAATCGGCCGCTTACTTACCGCTGTAGCTTTGAATCCCCATGTTCTAGGGATAGGGATAGATGAGGATACTTCGATACATGTTCGGGCAGACGGCAAAGTCCGGGTAGTGGGCAGAGGCACTGCACTGATTTTGGATGCAGCCAATGCTGTACTGTCCAATGTGGACGAGTTGTATGACGGTAGGCCTTTGGCCTTTGCCCCAGTTCGTTTGCACGTTCTATGTGAAGGCTTCGAGTTTAATATATGGGAGCGTACCAGCAGCCGGCAGTAAGGCTCGGCTGTTAGTACAATCTATTGGAAGTTTATTGGGAATACAACGGGAATATAAATGAACTTATTAGGAAAAAATAGTTAAGTATTATGTATTACAAAACAGGAGGCAACTCAGGAATGAAAATACACCATGTCGGGGCAATGGAAGGTGCTAACTTTTTTAGCTACCAGCCTGTTATCCGAGGAATTGTCGATATTTCCGACTGGCACGGGAAAATGACTAAAGAGATAGGAGATTTCAATCAAAGACTGTTAAAAGCCATCCCTTCGTTAGCGGCTCACAGCTGTTCCCGCGGGAAGGTCGGGGGTTTTATCGAGAGACTCGAAGAAGGGACCTTGCCGGGACATGTCCTTGAACACATTGCGCTCGAATTATTAAACCTAGCAGGAGAAAAAACTCGCTATGGGAAAACCCGTTTATTAGATGAAACTAAAAACGAATATGAGATAATCTATCAATATGAATGTAAAGAAGCTGCGCTGGAAGCCTTTTACTACGCTGCCGAAATAATGAATGAATTGCGTAATGGGATTGAGCCGGATGTAGCTTTGGCAGTACAGAGCTTAAAGACTATTAGAGCGCGGCATTTACCCGGGCCTTCAACCAGAGCTATTTTGGAGGCCTGTTCCCGCCGAGGAATCCCGTACCAAAGATTAGGTGAAGGGAGTCTTTATCAGTTGGGGTACGGTCGTTTGCAAAGGCGGATCCAAGCGGCAATGACGGATAAAACGGCTTGTATCGGTGTGGATATAGCTTCGGATAAACAGCTTACGCGCAAAATTCTGCAGGAAGCAGCATTACCGGTACCTTTTGGCATGGTAGTTCGTTCGGAGGAAGAGCTACTGGAGAACTTTAAAAAATTGCAAGGCAGCGTTGTAGTAAAGCCTTGTAAAGGAAATCAGGGCAAAGGGGTCTCTTTGAATTTAAGAAAAGAGGCGGATGTGCTGGCTGCTTTTCGCTTGGCTGAAGTATATGACTCAAAAGTGATAATAGAGGAATATGTTAAAGGTAATAATTATCGGCTTTTGGTTGTTGGCGGCAAAATGGTAGCAGCAGCGCTAAGAATACCTCCTTTAGTAGTGGGGGACGGAGAATCCACTATTAAGGAATTAGTAGAAAAAGAAAATAAAAATCCTCTACGTGGAGAAGGACATGAGAATTATTTAACAAAAATAATATTGGATTCAGTCGCTATAATGGATATAAAACGCCAAGGCTTGGCGTTAAATACCATACCTCCGAAAGGGCAGAGAATTTTCTTAAGACAGAGTGCCAATTTGAGTACCGGCGGTACCGCAACCGATATAACCGATATTGTTCACCCGGATAATGCTCAGCTAGCGGTTTATGCTGCAAGTATTTTAGGTCTGGATATTGCGGGAGTGGATTTTATTCTGCAGGATATCAGTAAGTCTTATTTGGAGCAGGATGGAAAGATTATAGAAATAAATGCTGCCCCGGGGTTAAGAATGCATTTGCAGCCAAGTGCCGGAAAAGCAAGGGATGTGGGTGAAGAAATAGTAAGGCTCTTATTTCCCCAGGGTAACGGTAGAATTCCAGTGGTTTCGGTGACTGGAACAAATGGCAAGACCACTACGGTTCGGCTGATTAGTAAAATGTTGCAAAAACAAAAATTATGTGTGGGGATGACTTCGACCGAAGGGATTTTTATTAATGACAAAATACTGTGTAAAGGGGATTTAAGCGGTCCTCAAAGTGCGCAGGTAGTGCTTAGGCATCCGGAAGTACAAGTTGCTGTGTTGGAAACGGCGCGCGGGGGGATTTTACGCTCAGGTTTAGGCTATGATTACGCCGATGTAGCGGTCATCACCAATATTTCTGAGGATCATCTCGGCCAATATGGCATTGATGATTTGGAAGATCTGACGAAAGTAAAAAGCTTAGTGGCTGAAGTAGTCCGAAAGCATAGCTATGTAATCTTGAATGCTGAAGACCCAAATGTGCTAAGACTTGTCAATAATACCACAGGAAAAGTAGTCCTTTTCAGTACAAAACTCCAAAATAGAGCGGTTAGCAAACACCTGTCAATAGGAGGAACCGCCGTAGTGGTGGATAAAGGGCGCATATTGGTCTGTATTGGATCAACTAGCAATTTTGTTTGTCATCTAAGTAAAATCCCACTCACTTGGGGCGGTAAAGCTAAACATAATGTCCAAAACGTTTTGGCGGCTGTAGGTGCTTGCTGGGCTTTGGGCTACAGCGTTATCCAAATAAGAAAAGCAATATGTGGGTTTGGGGCGAATATTGAGGATAACCCTGGCCGGCTTGAATATTACGAAGTAAATGGTTTAAAAGTGATCCTGGATTATGCGCACAATCCAGGTGGAGTAAAAGAAGTGCTAAATACCCTAAGAAATTTAAAATATAAGAAGCTGATCGGTTGTGTTGGCCTGCCCGGTGATCGCCTAGATAGCACCATCCGGAACTTTGCTTCAGAAATAGCGGGTGCTTTTGATTATATCTTCATTAAGGAAGATCAGAACCCAAGGGGCCGAAAAGCCGGGGAAGTGGCAAAAATTATTTATGATCAGCTAATAACAGAAGGATTGAAGCCCAATAAATTGAACATTGTGTTAAAGGAACAAGAAGCGTTTAAACAAGCTTTAAAAAAGGCAACGAAGGGCGATATCGTAATCGTCTTTTATGAGAAGGCCGAACCATTAAGAAAAATCCTAAAACAAATAATAACAGAGAATATGGCGAACGATAAACTGGACGAGGCTGATATTGTTCAGAAAGTTTCTCTGGAAGTTTAAGCAAAAACAGGCTATAATGTAGGAAAATAATGTTTAAGAAGCCATGGACTAAAAGATGAGAGATTGTATTGTGGAAGCGGCTCCGGCTAAAGTAAATTTAGCCCTGGCCATAAAGAAAAAAAGACCTGATGGATACCATGATTTACAGACCATTTTCCAGACAGTGTCTTTATGTGATCAGGTGCAAGTTAAACGCCAAAGTTCGGGAATAGTCTGTAATTGCGGAAATCTAAGCGGGCCGGATAATCTTGCCTATAAAGCTGCTTCTCTCTTTTGTCAAAGTTTGCCCCGGAATACAGGTGAGTTTGCTAAAAGCGGAGTAGAAATCACAATTAAAAAGAATATCCCTGTCCAAGCGGGTATGGCTGGCGGAAGCAGCGATGCCGCAGCA
>JAAYSI010000204.1 GCA_012524045.1 Peptococcaceae bacterium
CACAGCCACAGGTTCCACAATCTTCCCCCCTTGGATTTCGCTACGCTATTAATAATTCTTTTTTTGACCGCAAAACTCCTTCCTTACATCTTCCAACGAACTACTGTTCAAATACCTATATGCAAGCCGCCGGAAACAGGTATTGTTTGTCCGGTTATGGCACTGGATTCCTCCGAAGCTAAAAAAACGGCTACGGAAGCAATTTCATGTTCTTCAGGAATTCTCTTTAGGGAAAGATTTTTAGTCTGGTCTTGGGCAACCTCTTCTACACTTCTGCCGGTGTTCTTAGCAATATTATTCCAAACCCATATGGTACGAGGTCCCTTTACCGGTCCAGGACTGATTTGGTTCACTCGGATATTGTATTGACCAACCTCTTGAGCCAAAGTTTCCATTAGACCTGTCAAGGCCATTTTAGCACAACAATAGGGTGATCTGTTGGGATAGCCCGAGAGACCAAAGCCCGCCCTACCCCCTTCAGAGCCAATCATAATAATATTGCCGCTGCGCGCCGGAATCATATATTTTAAGGCTTCCCGGCAACAAAGCATACTGCCGGTTACATCACAGGCCAGGGTATCATTCCACTCCTCTAACGTCATTTCTACCACCGGTTTATTCGGACCACCGCTGCCACTGTTATTCACCAAAATATCAATCTTGCCGTAAACTTTTATAGTCTCTTCGATGGCCTTGATAATCTGTTCTTCTATGCGGATATCGGTCGGGATAGCCAGAGCTTTTCCCCCCATTTGTTGCAGTTCTTTAACTGCTGCTTCAAGATTTTCCTTATTTCTTGAAGCTAGGACCACTGCGGCTCCTTCTTGTACATAGGCTCTAGCAATTTCCTTACCGATTCCTCTTCCTCCCCCTGTTATAAAAGCCACCTTGTCTTTCAATCTCGCACCCATGGTATTAAACCTCCCATTTTCATATTTGTGATTAGAAGAGATAAAAGGAGGAGCAAGCGATTGCCTGCCCCTAGATGAATATTAATGTTGGTTATTGGTTAAATATTATTTTATTTTTGTCAATGGAATATCGCCAATATTTAAGCTTTTATCCACATTTATTCCTTCTTTGATAACCGGCTGATAGCCTTCGGCTTCCACTTTTAAGGTATAGCTTCCGGCATTTAGTTTACGGAACCAAAAATCACCGAAGTCATCACTTTCTGTTACCATTTGAAAACCATCGGTACCGGTTAAGGTTAATTTTGCTCCCTCAATTATTTCATCGATATCCGGATCCCAAACTTCTCCGCCCAGGAACAATTTGGGCAAGTTCAAATAATAGACGCGTGGACGAGTGCCTAATTCCGGTTTCATAACTTCGGCTCGAGCAATTTCCTCAGCAAATTCCTCTTCCTCACCAAAGCGTAAAGCTCCTGTCGCACAGAAATCTACACAACGTGGTAGATGGCCTTCTTCTATTAGGTGGGCACAACCTGTACATTTTTGGGCAATATTTAATTCTTCATTCCAATAAACAGTGCCGTAGGGGCAAGCCTCAACCAGATCTTTTTGTCCTTCAGCCTTAACTGGATCCAAGATAACAAGACCGTCTTCTCTCTTATAGAAAGCGTCACTTTTTTCTAGGCAGGGCGCATCATCACAATGCATGCAGGGATATGGAGTATATTCCAGCTTGACCTTAGGCACCTGGCCATGGGTTTTTTCAAGCAGTTTCATCCAGAAGTGCCCTGTATCGGGCTGCGGCTTGGCATAGGGCATCCAGTCATTGCCCACATGTTCATCTTTACAGGCCAGTTGACAACCGTAGCAGCCATTACATCTAGCGACATCGATTACGAATACTTTCATCTTTTCTCCCCCTTACAGTTTAAAACGATTTTTCTGGCTGACCCCGATACCTTTTTCGTATTGGCGTTTAAAGGCTTCGGGATATTGTTTGGCCAATTCGAAAACATCGACCTTTTCTACATTGACCAGGTAGCCGCTGGTGACTTCACCGGCTGCATTTTTCGAAGTGGTGTTGGTCGGGCAGATTAAGTTATTGGCTCCTGATCTGTCGCTAATACCCGGTTCTATCGGATCAATTCTGGCCCCGTGATCCTGCAGGATGACTTCCGGCATAATCCGCTCTGTTACCAACACTCCGCCTAAGACCCAACCGCGATCGTTATAGATCTTGACCACATCGCCATCTTTTACTCCCAGCTTGGCTGCGTCTTTGGGGTTAATCCAAACCGGCTCGTATTGATAACCATCCGGACCGGTCACTTTACACGTAGGAATTTCCCTGAGCCAAGAAACGTCGTCAAGGTTAGCATGAACCCGCCATCTGGGATGATTAGATACAATTAGGTAGGGGTATTTTTCGCTCCGAGGATGGAGTCGGCTTTCCTGGTGACTTTCACCATAGGGTATGAATTTCGGATACGGCCCCCGTTCTTTATCATCAGGGAAGTGGGTGGCTAATTCTTCTGAATAGAACTCAATCTTACCGGTAGGACTGTTAAGCGGGTGCTTCTCCGGATCCTTGTAGAATTCTTCAAAGCCAATGGGATCGTCTTCCCAGCCTTCGGCAATTGGGATAGCAAAATACTTATTCTCTTTAAATTTATCATAAGAGATAAAGTTCTTAGCATCAGTACATTCAAAACCAATTTTGATCCAATCTTCAATGCTTTTACCTTGGGTGTACTCTTCGTATACTCCGAGCTTTTTGGCCACAAGCCCAACAGCCTCATAGTCGCTAACCGATTCACCCAGCGGTTCTATACATTGTTCTTCGTGCATAACCAAATTGAAGCAACCACTGTACATATCGTTGCCGATATCTTCTTCCTCAAATTTGGTATTGATCGGCAGTAAAATATCCGCCATCAAACAGTCATTCTCCAGCCAAGGATGCTGGGCAATTACGGTCTCGATTTTTTCACTGCGCAGAGCCTCTATCATAGAGTTCCCGCCGTTCCAACAAGTTGTCCAGCAAGGAGTGTCCGTCCAAATCATATGAATCTCTTTAGAACCTGGTACAGGATACTGATATTGGATAAACTGATCCTCTCGAGGCATACCGGCCAGGGTGTAGCCATACCAAGTCAACGGATTGTCCTCAGTGTAATCCCCTAAGATTGCCTTTGGAACCAATGTTTTCGGAATAAATGATTCTAATGGATGGAAGTGGAAACCGCGGAAAGCCTTATCAATAAACGTTCTTCCCAAAGGACGCGGAGCCGGATTCGCACTGGGTAAGCCATAGGTACCCCATTCGATAAACTTAAATTGGTTGCGTCCAGGTTTACCTAGACCCTGCATTGCTAAGCAGGCCACTTCAAGCCGAGCAGGTTCGTGGGAATAGGTAGAACGGATATATGACCCTCCGTTGCAGTGGGCGATGGTCGTAGCTTCCTTAGCCCATTTTCGAGCCAGCGCTTTAATGGTGCGTGACGGAACTCCACAAATCGGCTCAGCCCACTTCGGTGTTTTAGGAATGCCGTCTTCTTTGCCAAGTACATAGTCTTTAAAGATATCAAAGCCTACGGTGTGGGTGGCAATGAAATCCTTGTCATAGGTATCTTCCTGCAACCAAGTATACATAATGGCTAATTGTAAAGCACTGTCGGTATTGGGGTAGACCGGAATCCATTTGTCAGCGTGAACGGCATTACCATAGTTCACGTCAGGGCAAATATAGACTTGCTTAATACCGAGCTCGGTAAGCCAGAAACAATAATTACTGGCCAATTGGCCTCCCCAGCCCCAAGTTGTGGTCTCCATATCACAGCCCCACATAAGGAGCATCTTGGTATAGTTGGCGATTCCGTGAAGCATGTTGCCAATATCACCTTGGCCTACAGGGTCACAGCCCCACATATGTTTAGCACCCCAATACCAGCCTTCCCAACTGTCCGGCTGACGGGTTTGATAGGTACAACCGCCAAGAATATCAAAAAGATTCATTGCACAACCATGAGAGGCATGAATAATTTTTGTCTCACCATGGCCGTCTCCCTGAACCAAGATGGAGTTTAGCCCGTATTCCTTTTCAATTCGGCGGATCTCGGAAGCAATGATATCTGTCGCTTCGTCCCAAGTGATACGCACAAACTTACTCTTACCGCGATTCTGAGGGTTCCTTTCCCCGTTGGGATCCCAGTCTTCTCGTTTCATCGGATATAGGATACGATTCGGAGAATAGACTCTCTTTTTGTATACCAAACTAAGCGGAGGAATCTGGCTTTTCATCGGAACATGAAAGGTCTTGCCTTTGGCTTCCAACTTCCAAGCGTTTAACTCCTCCTTCGTATACTTTTTGTCATACCGCATAGGGCGAATTCTTAATACTTTTCCGTCTTTGACATCTACTTCAGCTGTATTGGCGCCGGCGCCAAAGCCACAAAAGCCAAGACCTTTAATATATGTTTGGATCTTGCTGTCTCCCATCTGATTACCTCCTGATTTTTTTTACATTATATTTAAGACTTAAATGCAAAAATCATTCCATCAAGAATTGCTGATAATCTGCAGTGTACAACCGCTATTTGCACGCTAATAGGACAAGTGATTTCAAATACGGTTTACGATCAATTTTCTGTTTTGCATTTAACATATTCGTTCTTGATAAATTTTTTACATAATCGAAAAACAATTATTAAAAATAATCATCCCGAAAGACAAAAATGTCCAATTACTCTTCTTTTTGATTGGCCTACTTCTTGCAACTATCACTTGTGAATTGTTTTTTCACTATTTTATGTAAAAATATGTAAGAAAAGAGGTGGATGCATTTAGTAATTGAGCGCCTTACTGACATGTGTCTGTAAAAAAAATGAGGAGTTAAATAAGAAAAAGGAGGAGTTGAAAATATGGAAAACCAATCTACCCTTGGAAACCAGCCTGTTCAAAAGTATAGCCTTGGGGCGAAGATTGCGGCCGTTGCCCTAATTGTTATCCAGTTCACACAGGCACTTGCTTCGCCGGCATTAGCCAGTATTCAGGCAGCTTTCCCCAACGTTGATACTACGATCATTCAACAGATTATCGCACTGCCTACCATGCTCATGGTTTTTTCTTCAATGTTTTGCGGTCGCTTAATCGCAGCAATTGGCTACCGGAAGACTTCTTACATCGCAATAGTCCTTAGCTTAGTAGGCGGATTTATGCCTGCCATTATACACAGTAGCATCTGGGTCATTCTGTTCTGGCGTGCCATATTCGGCCTTGGTTATGGTTTAACCTTCGCTCTCTGTGTGGCTGTTATCGGTGCTGCATGGGTAGGACAAGAACAAAGAATATTAATGGGTGCTAAAACCGGAATCGGAGCATTGTGTGCTATGGGCTATTCTACCATCTCTGGTTATTTGGCCCAGATGTCCTGGGAATATGTCTTCTATGCCTACCTGATCATTATTCCTTTAGGTCTCATTATTGTTGCTTGGTTGCCTGAGCCTCCAAGACCACAACCTAAAAAGAAAACTGCAACTGATGTTCCCGAAAGCAAATTAGCCGGTTTTGGTTCGTTCTACTTCATGTTTGTCATTCTGGCCTGCATAAGCGTAGCCTTTACAGCAGCCTTTATGAATAACTCGGCTATGATAGTAGTGGGCACAGGTATGGGTGAACCGAAGAACGTCGGTTTTGTTATGACCATTTTCTCTCTTGGAATGGGACTCGGCGGATTATCTTATGCTATAGTTAAAAAGATAATGAAAAGATTCATGCTTACTTATCTTTTCCTTGTGTTCGGCATAAATATGTGGATAATGTGTACTACTGATAGCCTTGCAGTATTCACAATTAACGCCTTTATCCACGGTTTCTTATTCGGCGGGATAAACCCGGAATATGAATTTATTGCTATCAATTCTGTGAAATCCAGAAGCCGTATGGAAGACGGTGTTGCAATCTATGTAGCACTTCAGGGTATCGGTCAGTTTATCGGCCCGTTCTTGTGCGCTGGATTAGCTGTTCTATTTGGCCTAACAGGAGTTTACTATCAACTTAATGCTACTTGGCCCATCTTGCTGGCTTCCGGTATCGTTCTGCTCATTATCGGTATTATGAAAAAACGTGACCCAGCAGCACCAAGACCGGACCAAGTGGATTAAACTAAACAAGTCAATAAATCAAAATAGTTCGCTATTGAGAATATTCCACTTAAGCTACCAACAAACAACTGTTGGTAGCTAGTTTTTTCACAATTTAAAATACGCTCCATTTTTATCATTTGGAGGCTAATGTCAAAACTTTAAAAAACTGTTCACAAATATGTAAAAGCGTTTAAGTTTGCAACTTCATTATTTACTTAATTTTATATCTATTAAAAGATAAATATTTAGGAAAAGAGATTTAAACAGCCTTAATAAGCCTAATTGAGAGAAGATTTCGACGTTTATCCTGTACAAAATATAGGTTACAGGAAACTGGTACATTACTTGCAATGAATTTTGGTATGAATTACTACAAAACTTATAAGCTATTTTACTTTATAACCGGAGGTGAAATTTAATAAATAACCTGATCGGCAGACATTTATTGAGCCTAGTTAAAATGTTTGCCCACAATTCTATTTTTTGACCGAATCTGCACGTATTAAAATCGAACTAACTTGGAGGAAATAACTATGTGTTTTAGGCCGACATCAGCATCAAAAGTCATCAATTGTCCTGGTTGTCAAAAAAAGTTAACACTACAGCAAGGCCACAAAGCTACCAAATGTCCGTTTTGTGGCGCTGACTTATTCAAAAACGAGGAAGAAAATAAAGACGTTGCAGACCCTGAAAAAGAGTGAAACCTTTACTAACATTGATGTGATTTAAAGGAGAGGATTGGGAAAATGACTACAAAGTACAAAGTAGGTACAGAAAAAGATTATTCCGTAAGAACATGTGCCTGGTCAGCTCCGGGTTGCCACCCAACCGGTTGCGGACTGATTATGCATGTAAAAGACGGTAAATTGGTGGAAGTTGAAGGCGACCCCGACCATCCGGTAAGCCAAGGGCGTGTTTGTGTTAGATGCCTAAGTCTCCCGGAAGTCATTTATCATCCGGATAGAATTCTTTATCCAATGAAACGAGCTGGTAAAAAGGGCGAAAACAAATGGGAAAGAATTACTTGGGATGAAGCCTACGATATTATCGTAGAGAAAGTACGCTATTATCAAGAGAATTACGGTTTAACATCCATTGCGATGATGGGTGGTACAGGCCGTGAAGCTACTTTTTATTTCCCGGCATTATCTTATGCCGTTCTGCAAACTCCTAATAACGTAGGGGTCTTAAGCGGTCTCTCTTGCTATGGACCTCGATGTGCAGTTACGGAATATGTGCTGGGCGCCGGCTACCCGGAAATTGACTATGCTGCATACTTCCCGGACAGATATGACAACCCCGAATTCCAACTACCGGAATACATTATGATTTGGGGTAAAAGTCCACTGGAATCTAATGCGGACGGCTTCTTCGGTCATGCAATCATCGATATGATGAAACGCGGCACTAAGATTATTGCCGTAGATCCAAGGGTTACTTGGCTTACATCGCGTGCCGAATATCACCTCCAAATCCGTCCTGGAACAGACGCCGCCTTGGCCCTGGGCATGCTGAACGTTATTATCAATGAAGATCTTTATGACCATGAATTCGTAGAAAAATGGACCTTTGGCCTTGATAAACTCGCTGAACGAGTTCAGGAATATCCGCCGAAAAAGGTTGCTGATATTTGCTGGATTAAAGAAGAAACTCTCGTCAACGCTGCTCGAGCCTTTGCTAAAGCCGGAAACTCCAGTATCCAATGGGGTGTTGCCTTAGATATGAACTGGAACGGTATCCAAGCTATTCAAGCGGTACTGTACCTGATGGTTCTAACCGGAAACATTGACGTTCCAGGCGGTAATACTTTGGCCGAGCCCTCCAGCTTCATGGGTAAATGGCGTTATGAAACCCATCACCAAATTCCGGAAGAGATATATGAACAGCGTATCGGAAATGAAGAATTCCCATTCTTTAACTACGGCTTAATGGCTTGCAGCCCGGATAATACTTTGGACTTCTTTGAGAAACAGCAGCCTTACCCAGTTAAAATGGTTTGGTCCAATAGCCAAAACCCAATTGCTAACGCAGCTTGTGTTCCGAAACGTTGGCATGAAGCCTTTAAGAAAATTGAATTCTGGGTCAGCCAAGAAATATTTATGACCCCGACTGTTTCAGCCTATGCCGATATCGTTCTGCCGGTTGCTACCTTTGCAGAACATGAAGGCGTTGTTATCCCACACTTTGGCCGTAACTCTGCCTTTGTCGGTGCGATTAACCAATGTATTGAACGTGTCGGTGAGTGTAAATCCGACCTGGAAATCTGTTTTGAATTAGGTAAACGCTTGAATCCGAAAGCTTGGCCTTGGGAAACCGTATCCGAATTCTTCACGGAGCAAATTAAAGAAAAAACAGGGCTCACCTATCCGGAATTAAAAGATAAAGTTGTTCAACAACAAAAATATGTCTATAGAAAATACGAAAAAGGCATGTTGCGTTCCGACGGAGAACCAGGATTCGAAACTTTGACCGGATTAATCGAATTGAAAGCTACGATATTTGAAAGCTGGGGCGAAGATCCACTGCCCTACTTCAAAGAACCTCCGTTTAGCCCTTACAGCACTCCTGACTTATATGCAGAATACCCGTTAGTCCTCACTACCGGCGGTAGGAAATTTACATCCTTCCACTCCGAACACAGACAAATCCCATCCTTAAGACAGATTACCCCCTGGCCAACTGTTGAAATTCATCCCGATACCGCCTCTGAGCTTGGAATCATGGATGGCGACTGGGTTTGCATTGAGAACCATTTGGGCAAATGCCGGATGAAAGCCCTAGTTCAACCAACTGTTCATCCTAAAGTAGTTCATGCCCTGCATGGCTGGTGGTATCCGGAGCAAGACGGAGCTGAGCCAAATCTTTTCGGAACATTTAAATCAAATATCAATATGCTAATGCCTCATAAGAAAGTCGGTAACCTCGGCTTAGGTGCCAACTATAAGAGCAACTTATGTAAAGTTTATAAGGTTAGCGGTCTTGACGACTAATAAGTAAAAAAAGTTGACAGGAGGAAGAGAGATGTCTCGTAACGGTTTATTGATAAATTATGGCTGGTGTACCGGCTGCCACAGCTGTGAAGTTGCCTGCCGCAATTCTCACGGCTTGCCTTTAGACCAATGGGGAATTAAGTTAACACAAATTGGTCCATTTAAAATCGGAGAGGATAAAACAGAGTGGAATTATGTACCTGTTCCTACCTCCCTATGTGACCTTTGCGTAGACCGTGTGGCTGAAGGCAGAAAACCTGCCTGTGTCCATAACTGCTTAGCACAATGTATGGAATATGGGCCAATTGATGAGCTGATGAAGAAAATGGAAGAAATCGGCGAAAAGGTAAATGTTTATTTACCCTAACTCTGAAAAACGATAAACTAATCAGCCATTAAAAGAAACCTCCTATCAGAGATTCAATTTATCTTCTGATAGGAGGTTTTCTTATAAAGGTTCTAGTGACCTAATTTATCTTTATTATTTATATCTTTATTATTTATATCTTTTCTATTTATCTTTATCTTTGATTAACCCGGCGTCTTTGGATTCTTGATGAAGTTTTGCTAAAGTTGCACTTTCTTCTTTCAACCATCTTTCTCGGCCATAGGTCCAGGCCGGTAACTCCCATTTCATTTCTTTTAAATTAGCCAGTATGGTGGGGATCCAAGTCCAAGGAACGGATACAATTGCCAGTCCGGGAGGGAACACTTCTCTAGCTCTCATACCAAAACCTAACCCCGTCATAACATAGTTTACTTTGCCTGTGACATAAGGATAGGTATAGAGCCAGGAACACTGGAAGATTGGTGTAGCTTTAGATTCATACATCTCACCGGTCGAATAGGACATTGCTCTAAGAATAAGCTCCGCTTTTTCCGGGGGAGCAACAAAGACCAGTAAATCAGGTTCAAATGTCATCTGGTCTAATCTGGAAAAGACAACATAATTCACAATCCCGTGCTTAATAACTCCATAATGTTCCATGCAACGTAGGTTGGCCCGAGCGTTTTGGAAAACTTCCATTCTGACGCCTATTTCTCCTGCCTCTGCCCAAGCCGGGGCAACCATCATGCCCAAAGCGCCTTTACCGGCACAGTCTTCATTATCTTCTGTGATATAGAAAGGTTTCTCTCTTTGCTGGGCTTCTTTCACCATTTCACACAGCGCCAGCGCTTTGTTTAGTTGTTCTATCCCTTCGGGCTTAAAAAATTCATATTTGATACCAACCGGTGGCCTTTCCAATTCCAGTTTTTCCAGAATTGAAAAATCCTGTTGGATTTTCTTCATGACCATGTTTCCTTCCCCCTTTTTACAAACTCCTCTTTATCGTAACCCTTTATAATTCTTATTAAGCTGCCCATTAACCAATGTTTAACGGGCCAGTTCATACCCGCTATCAATTGTATTGATCGAGCCGGTCATATTCTCAGAGGCTTCGGAGGCCAAAAAGACAGCCAAAGCCCCGATTTCGAGAGGATAGGTGAATCTGCCCGTTGGACAGCGACTGATCCACATTTCTACTATTTTTTTCATTTCTTCATCTTCAGGAGGACTTTCCGCCTCCACAAAACCCGGGCATATTGCATTAACTCTAATTTTATGGGGACCAAATTCATAAGCGAGACAGCGGGTAAGGTGGTTAACTGCGGCTTTCGCCGAACTGTATGAGCTGGTATTTTGAGGAATATTTACAATATTTGCAGCGTTTGATGATATATTGATAATACTTCCTCCACCAGTTTCTTTCATTTTTTGAGCTACTAGCATCGACATGATGAATACTCCGTTAAGATTGACGTCAATTACTTCATACCAGTCTCTAAGATCAGTGGGGTCCATATCCAAGACATTAAACCAACGGAATATTCCTGAATTATTAACTAGTACATCGATTTTCCCGTAATCCTTCATTACTGCATTAACCACGGCCGTTGCTTCGTCAAGCTTTTCAACGCTTCCTTTATAGAAGCGATGCTCGCCGCCATATTCAGCCAGTTCCGCAAGAGTTTTTTTAGCAGTTTCTTCATTACGAGCCATAATTGCAATATTAGCACCACACTGAGCCATGGCTATGGCTATGCCTTTGCCTATACCCCTATTGCCTCCAGTAATAAGCGCATTCTTACCCTTAAGACTAAATGCGTCCTTCATACTTGTTATCATGATAATAACCCCCTTTCAATATCCTCTTTACCTATTATGCAGGATTCGTACCAAGAAAAGTGTTTTCCCGCTAAGGCAAAAATACCAAGGGTTTCCATATATTTGCTATCTATTTGCCTTCTTCTTGATAGTGGCAGACTTGATAATTTTTTATCAAATTTAATAAGGCTCTATAATAAATATTGGGGTAAGCAGCAGGAAAAAAATAGAGCATAAGCGAAAACCTACCGAGTAAATAAACCCACAATCATTTACAGGAGGTTTTGCTTATGCTTAATTCTAATTATATCC
>JAAYSI010000305.1 GCA_012524045.1 Peptococcaceae bacterium
AATGCGCTATCATACCGGTCACGGCTAAACCGGTCCAGTTTGTGAACGATAACAGCATCAAATAGACCCAGGGCGCTGTCCTGTATCATCTGCAGAAAGCCAGGTCTGTCATCTGTTGTTGCGCTCCGGGCTTCATCAGTATATATCTTGACAAGGCGGATCCCATTTCTATCACAGTATTCACGGATAGCGCGAAGCTGAGCGTCGATCGATTCCTCCCGTTGGTTGTCGCTGCTGTATCGTGCATATGCTGCAGCTCTGATCATCAACGTCCTCCCTTATACAGAACAAGTGTTCACTATTGTTGTTAAAAAATAAAGAAGAGTTACTCTTCTTTATTTTCAGCAGATCAATGAAATGATCATGAAGATGCCTGGGTTGTTTCCTTTTCTTTTTTATTTCCAATAACGGTCAGTATTCCACCAATTAGCGCAAGCACCATGAATATTGCAACAAATGTTCCGCCGAGTATAGCGCCTGCTATGGCGCATATTATTAGTAGAATACCTGGCACTTTCCCTTTTGCTCCAATAGATATTGCGCCGAGAATAATTGTAAGAAAAGAAAACGCTATACCTCCCCAACCAAGGCCGATAACAGTGTCAGCGCCTTCTTCTCCGAAAGCTGCTCCTACGCCGCCGACAAACAAAGTAACTATTGCAGCAATAACTCCAAAGATGCCGGCAATGTTAGCTATAATTCCGCCTGCTTTTTTCATAATAAAACCTCCCATTAAATTTATTTATCAAGGTTAACTATTATTTGTCCGATGCCAAAAACTGTGGGGTCAATTTGGAGTTCCAGCCCTGTAGCTTCTTCCGGTATTTCAAATACCAATTCCCCGCGTATCTTCCTGCCTGGCGATATCTCACCGTCAACCGACCCTTTTGTTTCGGGGCCTATTGTGACACTGTAATTATAGCCATCGGAATCGAACAGTTTGAACATCATCAGTGAACTAACGGCTTCTGATTCATTGCCGGTGTTCTCAACGGTCACATCCACGATATAGTATGTCTTGCCCTCACCAGGCTTGATGAACTCGTTGCCTTCATCTGTCCTGGTAGAGTTCACTGTGAAAATCAGATTACCGGCCTTAACCGAATCGCCGATCTTGAATGTCTCGACTTTTGGCTTCTCTTGTTCCTGCTCTTGTGTCTGATTCTGGTCTTGTGCCTCCTTATCGTCGCTCTGCTGCGATTCAACTGGAGTGCCGTCGGTTTTCTCGACTTTTTCGGGCTCTACGACTTCTACGCAACCAGCCAAGAGCGCAACCGCAAGAATAAGCACTGCGCTGACTATTCTTTTCATCCATTTTCCCTCCATTCAAATACACCGGGTGGATCGAAATAGATCACATACCGGCCATATTCTTTGAATATGCCATAGATATGGCTATATGTCTCAAAGGCTTGGCGCAAAAACTCTTCAGTCACTCCGATGTGTTCAGCAACCTCGTACATATTTCTGCAGCTAGCCTTAAATGCTGAAATGATGCTTTTGAGCGGCACTAACCGCTTCGCAGCCCAGCGCCTGGCTTTTACTTCTTGCTTTCTATTGCTTGTGTCAGTGGTATCAATGATATTGCCGCATGATGTGTAATAATGACCAAGTTCTTCCGCTA
>JAAYSI010000205.1 GCA_012524045.1 Peptococcaceae bacterium
CAACACTACTTTATTGCAAATAATTTCATGGCGGAAGGAGAGGGATTCGAACCCTCGGTGAGTTGCCCCACACCGGTTTTCAAGACCGGCTCCTTAAACCACTCGGACACCCCTCCATCGAACCAAAAAATGCTGGCACAAACTGTATTATATCATTTTTTTTCTTTGTGTCAAAGCGGAATTTTTTCCTTATTTTCGATGTCCATGTGTCATATTTTGTGCAGCAATTGAGGCATTTAATTTAATTTTAGCATACTTTTTTCTTTTCTGCACTTTCTACGCTGGGTATCCCATTCCTCCTAGAAAATATCCTATTAGGAAAGAAAATAAGCTGAAAGTACTTAGAGAAAGTGTTTTTCAGCTTATTTGTTTTACCATTTTATTTCTCACTTAATATTTATTATTTATTTAGGCTGTCTGACCACATCGATTACTGTACCGTCCCTGTATTCAACTACTGCTACGACTCTATCTGTAAACTCGATGGGTTCTGGTTTGCCGGTCATCTTTTCGGCCATCTCTTTCAGTTCCTCAATGGACTTGACAGGCAGACCTGCTGCTACTAATTTTTCTTGGATATCCTGCCTTCTGGGATTAACTGCAATACCTCTTTCTGTAACCAGGACATCAATGGTTTCTCCTGGGCTAGTCACAGTTGTGACTTTCTCTCTAACAACAGGCAGTCTACCTCTAATAAGGTTAGTTACCACCACAGCCAGCTTAGAGCCAGCCGCTGTATCGTTATGACCGCCGGAAGCACCAATTATGGTGCCGTCGGAGCCGGTAACAACGTTAACGTTAAAGTCCAAATCAATCTCAGTGGCACCTAGAATCATAATATCAAGATTATTAACGATAGCACCTTTATCGTGAGGATTGCCGTATAGAGAGCCGCTCATAGCCTGATGGCGGGGGTTATCCCGGTAGGAAGTCACAGCCTTTAAATCAAAGCACTGGACGTCAAAGATATTACGAAATAAGCCGTCATTCAACATATCAACAATATAACTGGTTACGCCACCGGAAGCAAAACTGCCGACAACACCTTTTTCCTTCATAATCTTGCGCACTTCAGCTGCTACTGCCAGGGAAGTACCACCCGCTCCGGTCTGGAATGACATTTCATTTTTAATATAGCCGGTGGCATCAATAGCTTGAGCCGCAATTTTAGCAATTCTCAAGCCCACAGGGTCAGTGGTGACTCTCGTGGTACCGGACACAATCCCATTAGGGTCACCGATAGAATCCACTACAACTACATAATCGACATAATCCTGAGTAATATCGATCGGACAGGCTGGATAAGGGGAAAGGTGATCGGTAACAGCCACTACCTTATCGGCATACATGGAATCCGCAACGGCGTAGGATAAGGTGCCGCAAGCTGCCGGGCCGTTCACTCCGTTAATATTGCCATAAGCATCGGCTTCCGGAGCAGCTATAAAAGCTACATCAATATGCAAATCACCGCTCTCTATCGCTCTGGGTCGCCCGCCATGGCTCATAAATCTGGCCGGATTTTTTAGATAGCCCTGAGTAATAGCTTTAGCCACCGGCCCTGGAGAAATATAATTGACGGAGATCCCAGTTACAATTCCTTTTTTAATATATTCTACTAAAGGCTCATGGATCGGGAAAATCCCGGTTGCGGCCACATGAATATCTTTCAGTCCCCTTTTAGCTATAGCGGCCATAACCAAATTCAAGACATAATCGCCATTACGTAAGTGGTGGTGAAAAGAGACTGTCATCCCGTCTTTTATGTTCACTTTATCCAAAACTTCGTCAATGGAAGCCAATAATTTTTTTTCACCCGGTTTTACGGAACGGAGCCTTACTGAAGCCCTCTCCCTTACCCCATAGTTGGCAAAAGCGCCCATAAAAGGTTTAACCTTGCCGTATCCCTCTATATATTCAGGCATTTCCCTGCCTACTGCAATTTTCATTGTTTTCATCTCCATTTGTTTATTCTAGCTAAAAAATCTATGAATAGTATCTATTTGCCGGCCATCAATAGCCGCTTTTCCGGTAAAGCCCATATTTCTGGCTTTATAGCAGTCTTTTTCTAAACCCTCAAAATCATCAGTGTCCATAAAGGGTGTGTCAATAGCATTTAATCCCTCAGCCCGGCAAGCAACAACTACTCTGCTGCGAGCATAGAGGATCTCTTCGCCTTCTTTGGTCCTCTGCATCCCAAAATCAGCAGTCAAACCTTCGGCATTAAGAAAGGCTCCGGTGATCCTTGGCGAAGAAATAACGATTTGGTGTACATATTGTAAAGCATAAGCCGTTTCAATTACCGGAATTAATTTTATAGCCCCAGCCGGCATACCCTCTTCCTTTTCTATTTGAACTAGCATGCTGTCTATCTGAGCAATTTGCTCCGCCGAAGCCTGAGGTACCATCAAAGCAAAAGGTCTCTCTCTGGCGATTAGCTCAATATCTTTTTCCCCAAAAGCTGAAGAAAGGGGATTAATTCTAACAATTACATCAACGTCGGAATAATCAAGAAAACGCAGTGCTTCTTTTACTAACAATCGAGCACTATCTTTCTCTTCCGATGCTACGGCCTCTTCTAAGTCTAATACTATGCCATCCGAGTCAAAGACCGGAGCATCTTGAAGCATTTTGGGGCTGTTGCCGGAAACAAAAAAAATACTTTTTCTATATTGCCTCATTGTCCTACCTCTTTTACTAAAATTTAATCAATTAGATAGCCCGCTCAATAGCGGCTTTTACCCGTGCCCGGATTGTATAATCAAGGGCACCGTTGTATTTAGCGTTTACAACTATGTCCTCTACTCCCACCTCGGTAATCGTGTCGCGAATTACTTTTTCAATCTGCTTACCGAATAGTTTGAGAAGAACTTTTTTGCCATCGAGGTCTAGCTTAATACCGCCTTCAGGATTAGGGGAAACCATAATTAAAGTATCACTGGTTTCGCTGGTACCTGCCTGGGCGACTTTATTAATTACCATATTCCTTCCTCCCATTTATTTATTTTTTAATCATTATTTGTAATTAATATTTGAATACTTATA
>JAAYSI010000206.1 GCA_012524045.1 Peptococcaceae bacterium
GTATAGGTAAAAGCAGTGCCACCAGTCTAATCAATTCCTGCAGCCTTTGCGGGCTCTGCCAAGTAGTATGCCCGGGCGATTTGGATTTGGGGGAGGCTTGTTTGAATGCCAGGAGAATTATGGTGGAAAGAAATATTATGCCGATGGCGATCCATGATTTTTCAATCCGTGATATGTTATTCAGTAATGGCGAAGATTTTTTCCTAGCTAAACATCAGCCGGGGATGGATTCTAGCAGCTACCTGTTTTTCCCTGGCTGCCAGCTTGGAGCTTCCAAGCCAAGCTATGTGTCTGACTGTTACTCATATTTAATTGAAAATCTAAGTGGAGGAGTTGCTCTGCTTTTAGGCTGTTGCGGAGCACCTGCCGAATGGGCAGGCCGGGAAGATTTGTTCCAAAAACAAGTTCGACTGCTATTGGAAACTTGGGATAAACTGGGACAACCCAAAGTAATTTTAGCCTGTCCTACCTGCTTGAAGTTGTTTAAAAAATATCTACCTCAAGTCCCATCTGAAATGATCTGGCAAGTAATAGAAAAAGTGGGATGGCAGAGTTTGCCACCTAATGAAAAAGGAAAAACTCTGGCTTTGCACGATCCCTGTGCCAGTAGATATGATAAAGAGACTCAGGATTGTGTACGCCGGATTCTCATAAAACTTGGTTATCAAATTGAAGAATTACCGCTAAATCGGGAAAAAACCACCTGTTGCAGTTTCGGCGGATTGGTTGCCACTGTTAATAAGGACTTGGCCGCTAAAATTGCTGCCGAGAGAATTAGTGCCAGTCCTAGGGACTATGTCACTTATTGTGTGAATTGCCGGGATGATTTTGCCCGCTTGGGTAAAAAAACCTGGCATTTGCTGGACCTGATATTTGCCTCCAAGTATTTGGCGAATGCTTCAGCTCAGCTCTCGGTACCATCATATTCCCAGAAGAGAATGAACCGCCAAAAATTAAAAAGAAATTTGCTACAAAACATATGGGGTATAGAAATGAAGGAAGAACAAAATGCTTACCCGACTGTTATAATTTCTTCAGAGTTGGAAGAAAAGATGGATCAGGATTTAATCCTGGTTGAAGATGTGAGACAAGTGCTTTATAACGCCGAACAAAACGGTAAAAACATAGTACTCTTGGAAAACGGACATCTTATGGCCCATTGGCGGATCGGTCTTATTACCTATTGGGTGGAATATCGCAAGACAGAAAAAGCAAATTGCTTTGAGATCATTAATACTTACAGCCACCGGATGCAGATAATTGAGGAGTGAATAAAAGATGTCCTCTAACGAGATAAAACAGGTCATCTGCTACCACTGTCAAATCCCTTTGACCATAAAAAAAGTAAATATTTCTTATGAAGGTCAAACCATGGCGGCTGACTTGCCTGCCTGCCCCCAATGCGGACAGGTGTACCTTTCGGAGGAAGTAGTCAGGGGCAAAATTCATGAAATTGAAAAATCATTAGAAGATAAGTGACACTAGACAATTAGTCTTGAACATATATGAGAGAAAGCTATCCGTTCGCCTTTTGGGGAGACCCCAAACCCGAGCGGATTTGCCTTAATTAGTTCTATGCTTAGCCTGCTGGTGTAAAATTAGGGTATTATCTGCTAATAGCCCGAAAAAATAAAGAGAGTGTGAAGAAGTTGCAGGATTTAAATACTAGAATTTTGGAATTGGCTCTGGACAGAAAATGTTGTGCGCAAATTATGATGGCTATTGCGTTAGAGGACTTGGAAATTGATAATCCGGATTTGATTAAAGCTATGCGGGCTACCTGTTACGGTTTCCACTACGGCAGTCTGTGCGGAAGCCTCGTTGCCGCTTCCTGTATACTTTCTCTTTGCCATGAGCAATATTCAATTGTTTTAGCACCGGAATTGTTTCATTGGTTTCGCAAGAAATATGGAGGGCTTAATTGTACAGATATTGTTGGAACTGGAGTTAGAGATGCCACC
Organism: Peptococcaceae bacterium; assembly: GCA_012524045.1. Lineage (GTDB taxonomy): Bacteria > Bacillota > Desulfitobacteriia > Desulfitobacteriales > Syntrophobotulaceae > JAAYSI01. Next base: position 1,962 of record JAAYSI010000206.1, read on the forward strand.
AAATGTGTGAATCTCATGGTTGATACTTATTACCGCTGTTTTGATCTTTTGGCGGAACATGGAATTGAGCCGGAGGAGTAGTGTTTATTATAGTTTTTACTGAAAATCAGGATTTAGGTAGGTAAAAAATGGTTCATAAAGTTAGTGCAATTATACCTGCAGCCGGTTATTCTTCCCGGATGGGCTTTTTCAAACCGTTACAGAGCTTAGGCTCATCCTTGGTCATTGAAAATACCGTTAATACTTTTCGCCGAGCCGGTATAGAAGATATATTGGTCATAGTTGGCTATAAAAGTAACCTATTAATCCCGCTGCTGAAAAGGCTGGATGTGCAAGCTATATTTAATCCTCAGTATCAGCATGGAATGTATTCTTCTATTTTGACCGGGGTTCGCGCCCTGCCCAAGGACACAGATTACTTTTTCCTTTTACCCGGTGATTTACCTTTTGTAGCCCCTGAAAGCCTCGAAAAAATCCTTGCTGAGGCAGTCAAACATGGAAGCATGGATATTCTTTATCCCTCTACGCAGGGCAAAAGGGGTCACCCCCCTCTGGTTTCCACCCGTTGCTGTCCGATCTTGCTGAACAGCAATCCTGTTGGGGGATTGAAAGAAGTATTGGAAAACAGAGAATTCAGTTCTTTAGAACTTGAAGTGGATGACCCAGGCATATTACTTGATTTGGATACGGCAGCGGATTATCAAAATGCTAAAGAACTCTGGCATTCGAAGGAAAGGTTGGTAGCTTTTCCATCAAGCAAACAATGCCTAGAGCTTTTACGCCAAAATCCTTATGGGGAAAGACTGGTCCTTCACTGTCAGGAAGTAGCCAGAGTAGCATTAGTTATGGCAGAGCATTTAAATAGTAGGGGTTATCGCCTTAATTTAGGTATAGTCATGGCCGGAGGGATACTACACGATATGGCTAAAGGGGAGGCAGACCATGCCGGAAAAGGACGGGAGATTATTAGAAATATGGGTTATGTAGAGGTTGCTGAAGTGATAGGTTCCCATATGAAAATTACTTTCGACAGAAAAAAACCTCTTAATGAAGCAACTTTAGTCTACCTA
>JAAYSI010000207.1 GCA_012524045.1 Peptococcaceae bacterium
GGATTAGGTGCATTGCTTACACCGTATGGTATGACAGTTGCACTTGCAGATTGGGGCGGTGCTGGCTTATTAGTTATGGTAATGAATGCTGGTAACGCAGTAGCAGGAGCAACAATGGAGCTCCTAGCCGGAAATGCAATGCCAATTTTAATAGTATTTGGTCTTTTTGCAACACTAACTATTATTGGTGTAGCAACCGGGTTAGTGTATTCTACAATTGTTAAAAAGCCATTAGGATCCGGTGCACCGAAAAGCGTGTAGATTAATTTTATCTACTGGACGGAAATTTTTTGACTGTTATATAGGTCGTCAAGTTTTGGCGACCTATATAATTAAAAATTAGTAAATTCATGGAAAAATATAGCTTAATTAGTTATAATTAGTATAACTTCTTTTTCTGATGCTTAAGCGGAAAATATATATATATATATATTCAACTGCTCATAAGGAGGTGCTTGGTTATGTTGATTAGCTCTTTTTTTAACCAACAAGATATTATTGCTACCTCGGGATTAGATGCGGTTGACTTTAATGAAATCCGTCTATGTAAAGAACGGTTTTTACAGGACAAACAAAACCTTAGCCAAACTGAATTATTAGAGCCAGAGGTAGTGGCTTCATGGCAAAGATCAAAAAAATACCGAATAGATCCACAAATGAGGGAAGTCCCTAAGGCGCTAAACAGAAGAGAATTAGAAGCTCTTATTAGAGATAAAAAAACATTTATTGAGCTGGCTAAGACCTATTTTAATATGCTACTGCCTCTGTTGAACATATATAAAACGACACTTTGCATCCAAGATGAAAATGGAACCTTCCTAGATTTTTATGATCGAGATCGACTTCTAAGTCTTAAGCCTATATGTGGTTCAATTTGGAACGAGGAAACAGTAGGTACCTCTTCAACCTCCCTCTGTCTAGAACATAGAAAAATCGTCCAATTGGTCGGACCTCGGCATTATTGCAAAGTGTTGGAAAACCATTTAGCAACGACAACTCCTATTTGCGATAGCCAAGGAAATGTACTTGGCCTAATGACTATTGTTAACCATCTAAATGAGGAAATGTGTAACGAGAAAACCCTTCAACGGATTTTACTCTGGATAATCAATTTACGCTATATAGTTGAAAACCAGCTAGAATTATCTAAAAAGGCCTTTGCGCCGTTTAAGGAAATACCGTTTGCAACAGTAAAAGGAGAGGATCCGCTAGAGTGGGTATGTGAAAGAAAGTACCACCAAAATAAAGAAACTGTTTTAACGGATGCTTTCTCCAATATTTTAGGCGAAAGTCCTCAAATTAAAAACACCATCAAAACCGCCTTGCAATTTGCTCAAAGTGACTGTGGTATTCTTATTACAGGAGAAAGCGGTACGGGTAAGGAGCTTTTTGCCCAGGCTATTCACAAAGTCAATAAGGATGGTAAACCCTTTGCTACAGTGAACTGTGCCGGAATTCCCGCAACTTTGATTTCCAGTGAGCTTTTCGGATATGTGGGAGGGGCTTTTACCGGTGCGGATTATAAGGGTAGACAAGGTAAAATTGAGTTAGCCCAAGATGGCACTTTGTTTTTGGATGAAATAGGTGATATGCCGTTAGAAGTCCAACCTAGTTTACTTCGGGTCTTGGAAGATAAAAAAGTTACTCGTTTAGGAAGCAATCGGGAAAACAAAGTGACCTTTCGCCTTATTGCCGCAACCAATAAAGATCTTTGGCAGTTGGTGGCGGAGAACAAATTCCGTGCCGACCTTTATTACAGGCTAGGGGTCTTAGAGTTAGAACTGCCTCCGCTAAGAGAGCGGGGCCGGGATATTTTGTTACTAGCAAACCTATTTTTGGAAGAAATTTGCCGGAATACGGGCCGCACAGCCCTTAAACTTAATAAAGAAACCGAAAAGTTCATGCTTAACTATAGTTGGCCTGGAAATGTTCGACAACTAAAAAATGCAATGATTTATGCCGCAAGTATTTGCCCGGGCAAGGAGATCACCCTTCAACATCTACCGAAAAATATGTTTAAAAACCTCAATAATTTAAGATTTATGGAAAGCGTCGAAAGATTTGAGCTCCCATATAAAGAAATGCCCTATAATGAAACAAGCCCGCCGTTTAGAACATTGCCATCTCTAAAAGAAATGGAACAAGAAGCAATAAAAAAAGCCCTGTTTTTAACAGGGAATAATATGCAAGAAGCTGCAAAAATGCTGGGGTTGAGTAAGACTTCCATTTACCGCAAAGCAAAGGAATATAACATAGATTATTAACTCTATTCTGCACAGTTTCCTGAAGTGGCTCTTTGGTCGCAACTGCCAGCACAGCTGCAACCTGTACATTTTACGCCACTTTTTCTATCTTTTAAGATTTTTGAAACTGCGAGAAAGATTATGAGAGTTATAACTCCCGCGACAATCCAATCCATTCCGCTCATGATTTCACCACCTGTACATTGGTTTTAATTTGACGTCTCCCAGTGCTTCTTCTCATTAGGATAATGACAGATGCAACTACAGTGAAGACTATGATTAAGCCTGCTGCAAATCCTTCGCCAAAAGATCCTGTGGTAAACAATGTACCGAATTGATAGACCAGGAAAGCTAAACTGTAGCCCATCCCCATCTGGAAGGCAATAGCTCCTCCGAGCCATTTACGGGATTCCATCTCGGAGTTCATAGCACCTATGGCTGCAAAGCAAGGCGGAGTGAATAGGTTAAATACCAGATAAGCTAAAGCGGCTACTGAAGTTAATCCTAATACCGTCCCTACTTCCGTACTGCTGCCGACGAGAGTAAACTCTTCCATATCGAAAAAGTTTGTAATCGCAAAGGTGACAGCCAAGGTTCCGACGACATTTTCTTTTGCGATAAAACCGGTCACGGCCGCTGCCGCAAATTGCCAGATTCCAAAGCCAAGGGGTATAAACAGGACCGCCAAAGGCATAGCTATACTGGCTAAAATACTCGTTTCCGGAGCACTCTCTGGCACAACTTGGAATCTCCAGTCAAAGGTTTGTAGCAAATGGATCACAGCGTTACAAACCAGGATTATTGTACCGGCTTTGATGATAAAGGCTTTGGCTCTGCTGAACATGGAAATTACGGCCCTTTTAAGGCTGGGGATTCTATATTCCGGCAGTTCCATAATGAAATAGCTTCTTGAATAATCACCAGTAATTTTTCTAATAATCAACGCACTGAAAAAGATAACTATAATTCCCAGGAAATACATTGAAGTACCGACCCAAGCCTTCTCGGCAAAAAAGACACCGGCAAAGAGAGCAATGATAGGTAACTTGGCACCGCAGGGCATAAAGGGCGTCAACATTGCGGTAGTACGTCTTTGTCTTTCATTCTTAATAGTACGGGTTGACATGATCCCCGGTATGGCACAGCCGGTACCAATAACCATAGGAACAATGGATTTACCCGATAACCCTACTTTCTTGAAGAATCTGTCCATCACTACGGCGACTCGAGCCATATAGCCGCAGTCTTCCAACAGCGCCAGACAGAAAAACAAAACCATAATCAACGGTAAGAAACCGATAACAGCTCCCACTCCACCGATTATTCCATCGAGAAGCAAGGTCGTAAGAACAGGGTTCACACCTTCGCCAAGTAAAGAAGCAACCACTTCATACAATCTATCTATCCAGCCGACAAAGTAGTCTGCCAAAAACGGCCCTACCCAGGCTTGGGATATTGAAAAGACCAGATAGATCACAGCGGCAAAGATAGGGATACCCAACCATTTATGGGCAACTATCCTATCAATTTGGTCTTGCTTGGTCTGTTGATCAGAGCTTAATTTCTTCCTTTCCACTTCCCTGACCAGTTCATTGATAAAGGTGTAGCGTTGTTTGTCATTTTTAGCAAAAGCCGCTCTTTGTATTTGGTCAGACTTCCCTGCAGCCAGAACTGCTTTGATTAATTCCGGCAAGCCGTTATCAGAGTTTTTGGTCGAAATAGTTCTAAGAACCGGTACTTTTAAAGTTTGACTCAGAGCAGGAATGTCAATTCTATTTCCTTTTTTATCGGCCAAATCGATTTTGTTAAGCGCCACCACAACAGGTATACCGAGCTCAATTAGCTGGGTGGTCAAAAATAAGCTTCTATTCAAATTAGTAGCATCAACTATATTAACAATTACATCCGGTTTTTCTTTAAGGATAAAATCTTTCGTTATGGATTCTTCATTACTGTAGGCTGACAAAGAATAAGCCCCGGGCAAATCTACGATAATCAGCTTTTCATTTTCCGGGGTAAAAGACTGCTTAATACATGCCTCTTTCTTATCAACTGTCACACCGGCCCAGTTACCTACACGTTCATTTCTTCCGGTAAGGGCATTAAACATAGTGGTTTTGCCGCAATTGGGGTTACCAGCTAAAGCTATTTTCATTTCTGCTCCTCCTCCTTGTTTGAATTCCAAGCCCGTACTCAGGCTCCGACAATAATGGCTTCGGCCAAATCTTCGTCTATACTATATCTGGCATCCTTAATATTAACGATATAGTTTGAAGCTAGTTTGGATATTATAGTTATTTTCTCTCCAGGATAACAACCAAGTGTAAATAAAAATTCGCGAATATCTTCCTGGTCAGTATTAACAGAATTTACTGTGTAAGCTTTATTTAAGTTACCTTGAGTTAATGACATCATTCTCATCTCCCCATCTTTTATTTTTATAATAGTTTGTTGTTAAACTATGTAAATGTTGTTCTTGCACCTTCATTATATTGATATTGATAATGAATGTCAATATCAATATAATATGATAAAAAAATTTTTATATATAAAAGAATATTAAGTTTGAATACTAATGATTTAAATATTATTAAGAGAAAGCTATTATTAATAAAGTGGAGCCGAGAATGGGACTCGAACCCACGACCTATTGATTACGAATCAATTGCTCTACCAGCTGAGCTATCTCGGCACCAAATAAATCTATTAAAACTTCGCCAAATCATTCTACTGTATTTTTGAAAACAAGTCAATTGGTAGGTACATAATAATTAGCAAGCAAAAAGCCCTACCCAAGTGTTTACAAATTTTAATAAATACCCAAGCGTATTTTCAAATAGCGATAAATTTCTTTGGGAATATCGACATTGCAACACTTTTCCAGCCCTTCAAAACCTGGCGAAGAGTTAACTTCACATATTTTAAAATGATTGCCGTGGAATAGTAAATCCACGCCAGCTATTTCTAGGCCTAAAACCCGAGACACCTCCGTAGCTAACCATTCAATTTCTGGAGTTAACCCATATTCGGATACTTCCCCACCTGCAGAATAGTTAGCTTTAAATTCCCCGTCCACTGACCTCCTTTCCATACAAGCCACTGCCCTACCGCCTATTGTGAAAACTCTCAAATCCCTGCCAAAACTGTCTTTAATAAACTCTTGAAGAATAATATTAAAATTAGGGTTGGTACTTTCGATAAGCTGCATTAAATCTTTAAAGGACTTTTTATTATCGGAAAGGTAAACACCTTTTCCCTGGGAGCCGGATAGGGTTTTTACCACAACAGGAAAACCTATATATTTTTCAACTAAATCAATATCTATAGGAGATTTGACAAGCATGGTTTTAGGGACGGGAAAGTTCTTTTGAGCCAAAACTTGCTGAGTAAACAGCTTGTCCTTAACCATGTCGATATGCGTGGAGGAATTAAAACAGGGAACTCCCAGTCTTTCCAAATGCCGGATAACAGCCAGCGTGAAATAGGTTGTTCCTGCTCCCATCCTGGGCAGAACAAAATCCGGCAGAGCTACTGGATTCCCATCCACCAAAATACTTTTCCGGTCTTCCTTTGTAACGATAAGGTCAATTCTTTCCGGTTTCAAAACATTAAGCTCAATATTTTCCGACGGAGCCACTTCCAAAAAGCGATTAATTTCATAAGACTCTGGTTTTAACTCTGATTCATTCATTCTGTACAGAATCCATCCGCGCATATATCAATTCTCCTCGTCTATTATATTTTCCAAGAAAAATATAGTTGATTATATTTTTTTTAGCAAGTAGAAATTGGTCAAGCAATACGGCAAATGATAAAATGAATCAGATATCTTCCGAATCGAGATAATAAATTAGTATAGCATAGGAAAGGACGTGCAAAAATTTTGGATTTACGACTTTTGGTCATAGCTATTATTCCGGTAATAGCCTTAGGCTTAGCCATTTATTTTACAGATCGTTATGATAAAGAACCTCTTTATCTGTTATTTAAGGTATTTATCTTTGGTGCATTGTCTGTTTTGCCTATCCTGCTAGTCGAGAAATTTTTGATGTCCCTAAATGTTTTTCAAGGGCTTTTAGCCAGTGCTTTTTCAGCCTTTATCGTAGCCGGCTTAACGGAAGAGTTCTTTAAACGGGAAGTAGTGTTGCGAACTGCCTACCGCCACCGAGCTTTTGACGAAAAACTGGACGGTATAATTTATGCTGTTTTTGCCTCGCTCGGCTTTGCGATGGTTGAAAACATTATGTATGTCCTAGTCAATTTCTCAGCCAATCCTTATATAGGTATTTCCCGAGGGATTTTTTCCGTTCCAACTCATGTTCTTTTAGGAATTACAATGGGCTATTATCTGTCTCTAGCGAAATTTTCTTCTAACAAAAATCTGGAGAAGATGTATATTCGAAAAGCCCTGCTTGTTCCAACCTTGTTGCACGGTTTTTTTAATTTTATCTTGTTGGCCAATATCCCGATTTTACTTACCTTGTTTATTCCTTACGTGCTCTATCTTTGGATTGCCAATCTGAAAAAATTAAATCAATACTATAAAGATTCCAAGGAAAGATATGAACGAGAAACCCAAATTATTTGACCGGATAGCTCCGGCATCTTTGGAAAAAATCTTTTAAAGCAAAGCTAAAAGCAGAAGGACTAAAACTCCGTACTTGGGTTTTAGTCCTTCTGGCTAATAAATATAATTAGTTATAAGGCTGACTGCCGGTTTGAGTCGGCGAATTTTAGGTTGTCGGATTTACTCGACCTTCTCTTTCATACTCATGAGAGGGTTTAAACAGAAGCGAGAGGCAATACAAGCCGCTTAATCCGACTATACCGTAGACGATTCTTTGTGGAACGGGACTAATCCCACCAAATATCGCCGCTACTAAGTCGAATTGGAACAAACCTATAAGTCCCCAGTTAATAGCCCCGATGACAACAATAGCAAGGGCAATTCTCTGCAAAGTGCTCATCACATAGCCTCCTTATTTTTGCAGAATTAGAATAATATATTCTTTACTATAGGATGTAAAGAAATTACAATTATTATTCCTATCCTTGCTATTTTCTTGATTTTTTTATTGTTTTTCCTCAAAGGAAGGTTTGATCCACCAGAGAAAAACTCTCTTTTTATCCTGAATCTCTTGTTTGGCTGCAGAAGCCTGCTCATTGCCATTAAACTGATCCGGGCAAATTTTTTGCAATTTCTGGATTAATGAATCTAGATCATCCGGGACAGCATGAAATTCTAACTCGACCCAATCGTGGTTGGCCCCAATGATTGAAAACGGATAAGCCTTTTCCAATGCTTTAAGCTCGTTTATTAACCTACCTGTTGTTAGCTGCTGATCTCCGCCGCTGGTCTGCATACTTTTAGGGATGAGATATTTATCATAACCTTTAATTATGCCTATACTCTTTTCTTTTCTGTCAAAATCCGCAATAAATATTAAGTACTCTTTAGGAAGATTTTCTCGGAGTTTGGATAAATCATCCTCACTTACCGCTTTTATTTTCAAACCGCCTGCCGATACCAACTCGGCTTTTTTATTAAAAGTACTAAGGGGACTTAGCCTGGAGCGGAAATTATGCCAAAGAAAATCACTGACCTCAGTGGAATAATCCCAGTAGTTCACTAGCTGCAGGTATTGCTTCCGGTCGAAACTGAACCATTTCTTTTTAATAAATTCATAGAGATTATAACCAAGGAGAGCCAGAAAAACAGACATTATGCCAAATACTAAGATTTTCAAAGAATCACTCCTAATAATTAAATTAGAAAAATTATTTCTACTACTAATTCTAACTTGTCGTCTGGTTTAGTCAATTCCTAAAAAAAATTAATACCCGGCAGTCTTTATGGACTACCGGGTAGTTACTCTCCGCTACAGGGCGGATAGCCTTTGAGAAGGGTTTCTTACCTAACGGTAATTTTCCGTTCTCCACTATTATTATAAGTATATTTCTCAAATCTATACATCCGCAAAGCAAAAATAAACAATTAAAAACATGTTAAAATTTAACAATAAAAAATAATTTAATCAAAATCTTTTACTTATTTTGCAAAACTAACAGTACGAATTAAGCTTTTTTAAGCTTTTTGGTTAAGAATGGCTTAAATACCTAAAATAATTAGTTGAAATATTTAATATTATCTTTTAATATTAAATTACCTTCGTTTTACTCATTTAGTTTGTCTCAAATTTTTAACCTTTCCAAATGGAAAGGTTTTTTTTGTTTAATTCTTTGTTTAATTCTTTGTTTAATCTTTTAGCTTATTATTATCATAATTCCTAATCTCAATTTTTAGGCCAATAATGATCTTAGAATTTTGCCGGTTTTGGTAATCGGAAGCTTATCCCTGATAAGAACCGAAATGGGTATTGATATCGCAAAAGTTTTACGGATATAACCCTCTATTTCTTCGCAGAAATCCTGCTTTTCTTTAGCAGATAAAACATTTTCTAAAGATATATATACTTTTAGTACCTGATCTTCCGCTCGGAAATTGCTGACTGCCGCTTCATAGACATTCGGAAAAGTGTATAGGACTGTTTCCAGTTGATTATAACTTATGAAACCATTATCTAATACAAAACCATCGGCACGCATTTTTATCCCCCTCAAAAACCCGCTAAAAATTACTATTTCTCTATTTTCTATATTGGCATTATAGTATAAAAATATCTATAAATATACTTTGGCTTTCTGAATTGCCTAAAAAAGAGGCTGAACGGTAAAAATAAGTAAGCCAACTGTTCAAAAAAAATCTTCGGGTAGTTTACACCCTATGATACCTTTTTAATGATAATTGGGTATAATGTAAGATAGAAATAGATATAACCGGAAGGAAAGATGTAACTTGCATATTCATTTTGTTGGCATAAAAGGAACCGGAATGAGTGCGTTGGCTCAAATTACTCCTCTGATAGTAGATGCCGTTATTACCGGTTCAGACGTAGAACACAGATTTTTTACTGATGATATTTTGGAACGAGCTGGAATTAATGTACTTCCGTTTGACCCCCAGAATGTCGTAAATGCTGATTTAGTCGTAATCTCAGCTGCCTATGACGACAGTAACCCGGAGGTAGCTTATGCCAAAGAACTGGGGATTCCCACCCTTACATATCCTCAATTTTTGGGAAAATTAATGGCTAAAAAAAGAGGAGTTTCCATAGCGGGAACCCATGGTAAAACCACAACCACAGCTATGGTTGGTAAGATATTATTAGACTGCGGCTATGACCCTTCTGTTGTAGTGGGAAGTGATGTTCCCTGTATTGGGGGTAATGCTCACGCCGGGCACGGAGATTATTTTATTGCTGAATCCTGTGAATATCGCAGGCATTTTCTAAATTATTCACCCGAGCATTTAATTATAACTAATATTGAATTTGACCATCCCGACTACTTTAAAGATTTGACTGACGTGATCAAGGCCTTTAATGAACTTGCCGCGAAACTGCCCGCAAGCGGTAACTTAGTCATTTGGCACGATGAGCCGAACAAATCTGAGATAAAAACCAAAGCCAGGATAACCACTTATGGATTTAGCCCCGATGCTGAAGTCAGAGCAGATAATATAGTCTTTGATGCTTCGGGAAGTACTTTTGACGTCTTTATTAAAAATAATAAAATAGGAAGGCTGCACCTTTGTGTTTCCGGTAATCATAATATCCTTAATGCTTTAGCAGCAACCGCTCTTACCTTTAAATTGGGAGTACCTGTTGAAAAAGCCCTAAAAGCTTTAGACGGTTTTAATGGGACAAAACGAAGATTCGAGCGAATCGGAATAAAAAAAGGAGCAGTAATAGTAGATGATTACGCTCATCATCCAACTGAAATTCAAACTACCTTAGACGGAGCCAGACGGTCCTACCCAGGTAGGCGAATCCGGGCGATCTTTCAGCCCCATACTTATAGCCGTACCGAAAAATTATTTTATGAATTCTCTAGGGCGTTTAAAGACGCAGATGAAGTGGTCCTAGCCGAGATATTCTCTTCTGCCCGAGAGAAAAAAGCAGCCAATCAAGCAATATCTTCGGCTGAACTGGCTGAGCAAATTCAAAAGTGGAATAAGAATACTAAATATTTCCCGACCTTGGACGAAATAACAAACTATTTAAATCAAACTCTTGCCGAAGATGATCTGGTCATTACACTAGGAGCCGGAGATGTTTATAAAGTAGGGCAAATACTTGTTTCTTAATAATTTTATTTTAGAGCCTCTTTTCGAGAACTACCGTTTATTGTTAAAATAATATAGTGACAGAAAATAAAAAATATACTCCAAGAGTATATCTAAGAATATATCCAAATATTAAATATCTAATAATATCAAAAATATATCTAAAAAAATAGCGTTTAGGAGAAAAGTATGTTTAAAAAAGCCTTTTTGTTATTACTAGCACTAACCCTTACTATTCTAACTCTTACTGCTTGTAATTCTACTGAATCTGAGTTGTACGCCCAGCAAAAACAGGAGGAGCAATCAAGCCAAACCGAAGAATTAGACCCAGCTATAAGTCCTGAGCCTAATAACGGTACACTGCCGGAGTCGGAAATAGAAGATAATTTCCTACTGGAAATTGGCGAAGCCACTAAAGAAACCATTGCTTATAAAGATACCGAAAGTGTCGCGGTTTTAGTAAACAAACAAAATTCTCTTCCCGCAGACTATGTACCGTCCGATTTGGTCTATGTGGATATTCCTTTTACCTTTAGCGAAAAAGTTGAGAAAAGAATGATGCGTAAAGAAGCTGCCGAAAAACTGGAAGAACTTTTTGTAGCAGCAAAAGAAGAAAATGTTGTTTTATACGGGGTATCCGGCTATCGTTCCTATCAAACCCAAAAGTCCTTATTTGCCTATTTTGTCCAAAGGGACGGAAGTGAAGAAAAAGCCAACCAAATCAGTGCTCGACCCGGAGAAAGCGAGCATCAAACCGGCTTGGCTATGGATGTCTCCTGCCAAAGTGTTAATTTCGGGCTGAATGAAAATTTCGGGGATACTGCCGAATATGCCTGGCTCAAAGACAATGCCCATCACTTCGGATATATTGTCCGCTACCAGAAAGGTAAAGAACATATTACCGGCTATAGCTATGAGCCCTGGCATCTACGCTATGTCGGCGTAGAGCTTGCAACTGCTCTTTATGAGCAGGATCTTACCTACGAGGAATATTTATTCCTCAAGATTTAGGCGAGCTCATTTGAGCGATTATTGCTGGGATTTTATTTAGCCGAACTTTTTTCGGCTTTGAGTAATATATCCTGAACACAGCACCTGATCTCTTCCCAGTTAAAGCATCTCTTTACTCCGTGAGGAAGCTTTCCCTGATTATAAGGTGCATTCATCAAGAGCACCGGTACACCGATTGCAGCTATTTCTAACGCATTAGTCATAAAATCATCGACAAAAACATTTATACCGTATTTTTTTACGGGGAAAGTTTTACTTAATCCTCCGGTAAAGATAATTTTATCTTGGGGAAGATTATACTTTTCAAACCAGTCAAGTGTTATTTTTTCCTCTCTGTCCCCTCCCCTAGCCGTAACAAAAATAATCTCATGTTTTGCCCGTAGCCAGGAATCTATGGTTTCCAGCGCTCCGGGCATTGGTTTTGGGGCGGAAAAAAGGTATTCGACATTCTCATTAAAAAAGCTCTCCAAGTCATCTCCGTCTACATCAAACACTTTAGTCATATCATAATTGTCTATCTTAGTAATGTCTTTTCCGTAATGCCTATTTAATTCTTCAAGAAAAACAGGAAAACTATCAGCCACCACTCCGTCAATATCTAAGCCTATAACAAAACTCAATATTAATTCAATCCTTCCAGTCTTGGTAATTCCAGCCTAGCCGGCATTCGGCGTTTATGCTCACTTAGGGCATGCATTTTTTCAATTTTTTCCTTAGCCTCTGCCGGGATCTGCTCGCCTAATAAATATTTGTCAATCAGGTCATAAGTTACGCCCATCTCTTGTTCATCGGTCTGACCCTGCCAAAGACCGGCGCTAGGCACCTTCGAAGCTATGGATTCCGGTAGGCCTAAAATTCTTGCCCAGGCCCGTACTTCACTTTTCGTAAGGGAAGCAAGCGGGAGCAGGTCTACCCCACCGTCTCCGTATTTTGTGAAATAGCCTGTGTAAAACTCCGCAGCATTATCAGTGCCGACAACTAAATAGTTCCTTAAACTAGCTATGGCATACAGCGTAGCCATCCGCAAGCGGGCCTTCAAATTTCCTTGGTTCATCCGGTGAGTTTTCTCCGAAAAAGATCCCGTATCGAAAGCACCTTCTATTTTACTATAAAGAAGGGAAAAAGGTTCACTCAAATCAATTTCCACCACCTCAATTCCCAATACCCTAGCTACCAATAAAGCATCTTCTCTATCGGCCGGGTCTGAAGCGGCAGGCATTATCACACCGACAGAGCTGTCCGCGAAAGCTTTTTGACACAAACCGGCCACCACTGCGGAATCAACTCCTCCAGATAAGCCAAAGACTAAGCCCCGAGCGTTAGCTTCGCTCGTTTTTTCTTTTAGCCATTCGACAACTATTTCCTGTCTGGCTAAAAGTTCTTTCTTGCTCCACATAAGGCTATCATCCTTTATTTAGATTTCTCCTTAAACTCTGGTCAAACTTTATTTAATACTACCATAACATAAATTTATTCTTTTAAACAACATCTTTAATTTTAGAGAAACAAAATTACATTTTTGGGAGGTCAATTATAAAATAAAAGCGTTTTTGAATTTTAAAATAATATTTTTCAACTTTTAATCCACAATATCCACAGTGTTATCCACAATTAATTCAAATCTTTTTCTGTAAGTGTCAGAACTCGCTGGTATTGGCCAACTTTAAGGATTTATAAATTTTTATTGTTTTTTATTAATATTACACATTTTTATTAAAAATTCTTAAAAATATTTACATCTTTCTAATTTTTGGCTAAATTATTTGCTTTATTTCTATTTTACTTATTTTGACAACAAAATTCTACCATTTTAGCGTTTCCAGAACTTCTTTGCTCTTCTGGATAGTTTGTTCGACCGTTTCCGGAGCAGGACCCCCTATAATATTTCTCTTTTTAATACAGTTCTCCAGGGATATAGCCTTATAAAGGTCTTGCTCAAAGACCGGAGATACTTGCTTAAGCTCTGCTAACGTTAAGTCTTCTAATGAACAACCCCTAGCCGAACATTCTAAAACCAGCTTACCGACCAGAGCATGGGCTTCCCTAAAGGGGATATTTTTTTTGACCAGGTAATCAGCTAAATCAGTGGCATTGGTAAAGCCTCTTTTCGCTTCTTGCTCCATCACCTTAGCATTGACTTGCATAGTAGCGAGCATCGGCTCCATGACAAGTAAGGATTTTTTTACGGTATCGACCGTATCAAATACGCATTCTTTATCCTCTTGCATATCTTTGTTGTAGGCCAAGGGCAATCCTTTCATAACCGTAAGCAGGGTGACTAAATTGCCGTAGACTCTTCCGGTTTTGCCTCTGACTAATTCGGCCACATCCGGATTTTTCTTTTGAGGCATAATGCTGGAGCCGGTGGCGTAGGCATCATCAATAGTCACAAAGGCAAATTCTCCGCTTGACCAAATGATTAGCTCCTCACATAGCCTGCTGAGGTGCATAGCCAGAATCGAAGCTGCCGCTAAAAATTCCAGCGCAAAATCCCTGTCACTTACCCCATCCAAACTATTATAGCTTACTCCGTCAAAACCCAGCTCTGCGGCTACAAATTCCCGCTGTAGGGGAAAAGTCGTAGCAGCCAAAGCCCCGGAACCAAGCGGGGAGACATTTAGGCGTTTCCTGGTGTCTTTTAAACGTCCTAAATCCCGCAAAAACATTTGGACATAAGCAGTAAGATGGTGGGCAAGGGTGATCGGCTGCGCTTTTTGCAAATGGGTATAACCAGGCATCCAAGTCTCCAGATGCTTCGTACTTAGTTCTAACAAGGTATCGATCAATTCAACTAGCAAGTCTTTGATATTATCAATTTCTTCCCTAAGGAATAGCCTTAGATCCAAGGCTACCTGGTCATTGCGACTGCGCCCGGTATGAAGTTTTTTCCCAGTAGCACCGATTCTCTCTGTTAATAGTAATTCAATATTCATATGGATATCTTCGGCATCTACTCTAAATTGAACTTTACCCTGTTCAATATCTTCTAAAATACCTTTTAGCCCGTTAACAATTTGCTCAGACTCTTCTTCGGTTAAGACTCCGATTCTTTCCAGCATTTTGGCGTGGGCAATGCTTCCAGCTATGTCATGTTTATACAAGCGTTGGTCAAAGGAAATAGAAGAATGAAAATCTTCGACCAACTTAGCGGTATCTTTCTCAAAACGTCCGCCCCACAGCTTCATTTATAAGCTCCTTTCCTGCTAAGACTGTCTTCCTAGACTTTCGATTTACATCCCTAGACTTTCTTCCTAAGATTTAACGGACTTTTCCATCATAGCCCGTACTTTTAGAGGCAGTCCAAACAAATTAATAAAGCCTTCGGCGTCTTTTTGATTATATACTTCGTCTTCACCAAAAGTCGCCAGTTCCTCATTGTATAAGGAATAGGGTGATTTGGTGCCAGCCGGCGTACAGTTACCTTTATAAAGCTTAAGTCTGGCTGTGCCCGTTACATTTTTCTGGGTAACTTGGACAAAAGCGTCGAGGGCTTCACGCAAAGGTGAATACCAGAGTCCATCATAAACCAATTCGGCATACTTCAGAGCGATTTGCTCCTTATAATGTAAGGTTGCCCTATCTAAAGTCAACAACTCCAAATTTTGGTGTGCGGTATAAAGGATTGTACCCCCCGGAGTTTCGTAAACCCCTCTGGATTTCATACCGACAAGCCTGTTCTCCACCATATCCACTATTCCTATACCATTCTCGCCACCAAGTTGGTTTAATTTCTCTAATAATTCCACTGGCCCAAGTCTTTCTCCGTCAACAGCCACCGGAATCCCCTGTTCAAACTCTAGCTCAACATAGACAGGCTTATCCGGAGCCTTTTCCGGAGACACTCCCAAAAGATACAAATCGTCCTTCGGTTCATTCCACGGATCCTCAAGATCTCCGCCTTCGTGGCTTAAATGCCAGAGGTTACGGTCCATACTATAAGGTCTTTCTTTGGTAACCGGTACCGGTATTCCGCGTTCTTTAGCGTAGTCGATTGCATCCTCTCTGGATTTGATATTCCATTCGCGCCAAGGAGCAATAATTTTTAAGTCGGGATTTAAAGCCTTAATACTTAGTTCAAAACGCACCTGGTCATTGCCTTTACCGGTTGCGCCATGAGCTACGGCAACGGCTCCTTCTTTTTCGGCAATTTCCACTAATCTTTTAGCAATCAACGGACGTGCAAAGGAGGTGCCTAATAAATATTTGCCCTCATAGACAGCTCCCGCCTGCAGCGTTGGGTAGATAAAGTCGGTAACAAATTCTTCTTTCAAATCTTCGATATAGATCTTTGAAGCTCCGCTCTTAATAGCTTTTTCGTTCAGCGGCTCGAGTTCCTCCTTTTGCCCAAGGTCAGCAGCCATAGCAATAACTTCGTAGCCGTAATTTTCTTTTAGCCAAGGAATAATGATCGAGGTATCCAGTCCTCCTGAATACGCCAGTACTACTTTTGCCATTTTTTAATTCTCCTCTTAATTTAATAAAATAGAAATAATTTTAAGTAATAATATATTGATATATTAGGTAAAAAGATCTGAAGTCCTCCAGAAGACCTTAAATCTTACATAATTAAGGCCATAATAGCCTTATGGGCATGAAGTCTGTTTTCCGCTTCATCAAACACTACGGATTGGGGCCCTTCCATTACTTCAGCTGTGATTTCTTCCTCACGGTGCGCCGGCAAGCAGTGCATTACAATGGCCTCAGGTTTAGCTATTTTTAGTGTTTCCCGATTAATCTGGTAAGAAGCAAAGGCTTTCTTTCGGGCTTCGCTTTCAGCTTCTTGACCCATACTGGCCCAAACATCGGTATAGAGCACATCCGCTTCCTGGGCTGCTTGCTCAGGATCTGTTGTAACGACCGCCGAACCGCCGCTTAGAGCAGCGTTTTCTTGTGCCAGCCGAACAATCTCCGGATCCGGTTGATAACCTTCCGGCGAAGCAATAACCACCTGCATGCCCATCTTGGTGCCGCCTAACAACAGAGAATGGGCTACATTATTTCCATCACCTATATAAGCTAATTTCAGTCCTTGGATTTGACCTTTATGCTCTTTGATTGTCATCAAATCAGCCAAGATCTGAGTTGGGTGCAAATAGTCACTTAGACCATTGATTACCGGAACCGAAGAATATTTAGCCAGCTCGATTACTTCCTGGTGACTATAAGTCCTAATCATTATACCATCTACCATCCGGGACAGTACTCTGGCGGTGTCTTCAATAGGTTCTCCCCTACCAAGCTGAATATCGCGACTGCTTAAAAATAGACCAATGCCTCCCAGCTGATAAATCCCCACTTCAAAAGCCACCCTGGTCCGCGTGGACGACTTAGTAAAAATCATTGCCAAGGTCTTACCCTGGAGAACCGGGTGTGGAATTCCTGCTTTGTTTTCGGCTTTTAATTCCAAGGCTACGTCAATAAGATGCGATATTTCCTCTGCCGTATAATCCTGTAATGAAATAAAATTCTTGCCTTTAAACATGTCTTTGTTCAGTTGGACCATCGTACTATCCCCTTTACTCTTCTTAATTATTGTATTATTATACTTCATCATGAATAATTATGCAATAACCTTAGTCTCCAAAAAATTTATTTTTGCTAGAAAAAGACCCCAGCCAAGCTGGGGCTACAAGAGATATTCTTAGTTTGGTATCTGTATACTATCCATATTGCTAAAAGCTCTCTCCAGCATAAGCTTAACTCGGTTGATTTGATTGACCTCGCTGGCTCCCGGATCATAGTCAATAGTCACAATATTGGCCTGAGGATAGAGGTCCTTAAGAGTTTTAATCATCCCTTTGCCTGTGATATGGTTCGGCAGGCAAGCAAAAGGTTGCATACAAATTATATTGTTAGCACCCTCTTCGAGCAGTTCAACCATTTCGGCTGTAAGAAGCCAACCTTCACCGGTATGATTACCCAAAGATAAGATGGACTTAATACTTGCGGCCATTTGATAAATAGTCGGCGAAGGTTTAAAACGTTTGCTGCTTTTTAAAGCTTCCCACATATCCTTGCGGTAACTTTCCACATATTTTACAAAAAGGTTTCCGGCCAGTTGCGAGGCTTTACTGCCGGCGAGATACCTATATTCAAAGTCACGTCCATAGCCACAATACAAGAAAAATTCCGTAAGCCCGGGAACTACCATCTCGGCTCCGGCTTTTTCCACAAAATCGGCCATCTCATTATTAGCGGCAGGATGGTATTTAACTAAAATTTCACCGACTAAACCAACCCGTGGCCTTCTCTCATTCCTTATGTCTATTTGTTCAAAATCTTGAACAATCCCTTTGAGATTGGCTCGAAATTCCTCCCGATCCTGATTCCACAGATTTTCCTTTGTTTTATCGAGCCATTTCCTTAAAGTTTTTTCGGCAGTCCCAGCTTTGATTTCATAAGGCCTGACCCGATAAAGAACTTTCATCAATAAATCTCCGTAGACCATGGCCATGATAGCCTTTCTCACCAACGGCAGAGTAAGTTTAAAGCCGGGATTTTTTTCTAAACCGGCTACGTTTAGAGAAATTATCGGGATGTGCCTAAGATCGTTGAGTTCGAGTGCTTTTTTAAGCAAAGCTAAATAATTGCTGGCCCGACAAGGGCCTCCGGTCTGGCTTATAATCAGGGAGGTATTATTCAGGTCATAGCGACCGGATTTTAAGGCTCGCAGAAGCTGGCCTATTATAATTATCGAAGGATAGCAGGAATCATTATTGACATATTTGAGTCCTTCCTCAATATCCTCCCTTTCCACTTTCGGCAAGACTTCAAGCCTATACCCCTCAGAACGCCCGACTTCCTGAACCAGTTCAAAGTGAATAGGAGCCATCTGCGGAGCAAGTATTGTATGTTCTAGACGCATTTTCTTAGTAAATACAGGTCTAGGTGCTGACCTCTGCAGAGGTAAGATGACTGAGCCTGAGCTAAGCCGCTTTTGACGACGGACCTCCATCGCAGCTTGCAAAGACCTCAAGCGTATTTTGATTGCACCTAGATTACTGACTTCATCAATTTTAATAAGGGTATATATTTTACCGGCTTGATTGAGTATCTCCTGGGCTTGTTCGGCTGCGATGGAGTCCGGGCCGCAACCAAATGAATTGAGCTGCACTAACTCCAGGTTATCTTGTCCGGCCACAAAATCAGCCGCTTCATAGAGGCGTGAATGATACATCCACTGGTCTAAAACCCGCAACGGTCTTTGAACCTTGCCGAGGTGCGCAATGGAATCCTCAGTTAAAACCGCTAAGCCAAGGGAAGTGATTAGGTTCGGGATGCCATGATTGACTTCAGGGTCCAAATGATAGGGTCTACCGGACAATACTATGCCGCGACGCCCGGTTTCCTGCAAATAGCGAACTACTTCTTCTCCCTTTTGCTGAATCTCTTGTTTAACCTTTAGGTCTTCCTGCCAGGCCTTTTCGACGGCCTTTGTTACCTCAGCCTTGCTTAGACCAAAGTCTTTAAACTCTTCATAAAGTCTTTGGCTAAGTCTTTTTTTATGTTGATAAGGCAAAAAAGGATTATGAAAGCAGACTCCGTTCTGTTTAAGGCTATCTATATTTGCCCGCAAAACCTCCGCATAACCGATTACTACCGGACAATTGTAATGATTGTCGGCCTCAGCAATTTCCTGCCTTTCCCGCGGTATACAGGGATAAAAAATATGTTTTACTCCTTGGCGCACCAGCGCTTCCACATGTCCATGGGCAATTTTGGCAGGATAGCAGACCGTATCTGCGGAGATTGTATCCATTCCTAGTTCATAGATTTGCCGCGTGGATGGAGGGGATAATACAACCCGGAAGCCCAAAACAGTGAAAAAAGTAAACCAAAAGGGGTAATTCTCATACATATTTAAGACTCTGGGAATCCCTATCGTACCTCGAGGAGCTTGTTCCTTAGCTAGCGGCTTATAATAATTAAAAAGCCTGTTAAATTTATATTCATAAAGATTAGGTATCTGCTCCGATTTTTCCTGGCCTGCTCCTTTTTCGCAGCGGTTACCGGTAATTACGCGGCGCCCATCGCTGAAAATATTAATAGTTAGTAAACAACTATTAGTACATCTTTGACAGCGACTCATCTTGGTTTGCACTGAAAACTCGGCTAAGTTCTCGGCCCTGATCAGAGAAGAGCTTAAACCTCCACGCCAGTTTTTTTGAGCTATTAAGGCTGCGCCAAAGGCTCCCATTAAGCCGGCTATATCCGGACGAACAACCTCTCTGCCGGTGATTTTTTCAAAACTACGTACCACGGCGTCGTTTAAGAAGGTTCCGCCTTGAAGGATTACTCTATCACCCAGTTCCTCTGGGCTTTTTAGCTTTATAACTTTATACAAGGCGTTTTTGATTACCGAATAAGACAAGCCGGCTGAAATATCGCCGATGTCTACCCCTTCTTTCTGGGCCTGTTTTACTTTGGAATTCATAAACACCGTACATCTCGTGCCTAGATCGGCAGGAACCTTGGATTTAAGACCAGCAGAGGCAAAATCCTGCACATCCATACCAAGAGTCTTGGCAAAAGTCTCAATAAAAGAACCACAACCTGAGGAACAGGCCTCATTCAGTAGAATGTTTTCTATGACACCGTCGCGGATTTTTAAACATTTCATATCCTGCCCACCAATGTCCAAAATAAAATTAACACCAGGTAAAAAATAGTCGGCGGCAGTATAGTGGGCTATAGTTTCAACTTCTCCCAGATCAAAGGAAAGGGCCGTTTTAACCAAATATTCGCCGTAGCCGGTAACCGCGGAATAGGCAATCTCCACCCCTTCCGGGAGGTGAGCGTAGATATCTTTGAGCATATTGACAGCCGAAGCCAGCGGGCTGCCCCCATTATTGCCGTAACAGGAATAGAGAAGTTCACCCTGCTCGCTGATTAGGGCTGCTTTAGTGGTGGTCGAACCCACATCCATTCCTAAAAAACAGCGGCCACGGTAACTGCTAAGCTCTGCCCTCTTAACTTTTTTTCGGGAGTGTCTTCGAAGAAAGCTTTGATACTCTTCATCGTCGACAAACAAGGGTTCCAACTTGGCTGTTTCATACCTAAATTGTTTTTTATCGACTTTAAACCGATCTAAAAGTCCACCGCAAGGAATAGGGACTTCTTTTTGCGAGGCCAGGGCCGCGCCTATAGCTACGTAGAGCTGGGAATTATCCGGCACTATCATATCTTCAGCCCTCAGACCCAAAGTCTGCTGAAATCTTTCACGTAATTGCGGTAAGAAATGCAAAGGACCTCCGAGAAAACTCACTTTGCCCTGTATTTTCCGGCCACAAGCCAGTCCGCCTATAGTCTGATTGACAACAGCCTGGAAGATGGAAGCGGCGATATCTTCTTTGCGAGCACCTTCATTTAAAAGAGGCTGGACATCTGTTTTAGCAAATACCCCACATCGGGCCGCAATAGGATAAATAGCCTGATGCTTTTCAGCCAATTTATTCAGTCCGGCCGCATCAGTTTTCAATAGAGCAGCCATTTGATCAATAAAAGCTCCGGTTCCTCCGGCGCAAATACCGTTCATTCTTTGCTCAACGCCGTTTTGGAAAAAGGTGATTTTAGCATCCTCACCTCCGAGCTCAATCACCACATCCGTTTCGGGAATAAATCTTTCTATTGCTTTACTGCCGGCTACCACTTCTTGAACAAAATTAAGCCCTAATATTTCAGCAACTGCCAAACCGCCCGAACCGGTAACTGCTGCGGTAATTAAGTCAGTCGAATATTCATTATAGACTTCGCCAATAAGTTCCTCCAGGGCTTTCCATATATCAGAATAGTGTCTTTTGTATCTGCTAAAAACGAGTTCGTCTTTGTTGTCTAGGACAGCTATCTTTACCGTAGTTGAACCGATATCTATTCCTAAATGTAAAGTCAGGATTCTCTCCCCCTTAACGTTCTGATGCAAAATTATTTTTCCAATTAATTGGGGAATTTTTCATTTGCCAGATATCGGTAAGAGCACATGAGTAAGCAAATTTTATAGTATAATGCTTTTAAGAGCATATGGATATTGAACTGAAATCAATA
>JAAYSI010000208.1 GCA_012524045.1 Peptococcaceae bacterium
AAAGAATCGTAGTTGTTACGCTGCCAATTCCACCGGGAACTGGAGTAATCGCTTTAACTTTATCTTGTACGGCCTCATAATCTACATCGCCACACATTTTACCGTCTTCTGCTTCATTGATGCCCACATCTATTACAATGCTATCCTCACAAACATATCTTTCATCTATGAATTTGGCTTTGCCAATTGCAGCCACTACTATATCCGCCTGGCGGGCAATATGCGGAATATCTTGCGTTTTGGAATGACAAATTGTAACTGTCGCATTTTCGCGCAAAAGCATCATACTTAAAGGTTTGCCTACCACCATGCTTCTGCCGATAACGACCACATTTGCTCCCTGTAATTTAATATCGTAGTGTTTCAAGGTTTCAATAACTGCCGCCGGAGTACAGGGAACAAACCCTTGAACATCCCCTTCAAAAACTTTAGCCAGATTTGCAGGGCTCATACAGTCGATGTCTTTATCAGGGTTAATAATATGTTTAATAACATCCGCATCAAGCTGTTTAGGCAAAGGCTGGAATATCAGAATTCCATGCACAGAAGAATCGCTATTAGCTTCTTCTAGTACTTTAGTAAAATCCGCCATGGATATGTCTTGTTCCAGATGATAGGTCTTGGTATGTATCCCAATACCTTCACAGTTTTTAATAATACTCTTTTCATAGTAAACATCATCCGGACTCTCTCCTACCCGAATAATTCCTAGGGTAGGAGTAATACCTGCCGCCTGAAGCTTCGTTATCTCTTGCTGAAGATTATCCTTTAACGCTTGAACAACAGGCTTAGCCTTAAGGATTTGACTCAACTTATTTCCCCCCTGTGATGGTCTTTTCTACTGAAGCATAGACCCGATCAGCTTTAGCCGTATAAACGCGAATAAGTTCTTCCAATTCCGCTTCAACTTTTTGCTTTAATTCTTGGTCTTTTAAAATCTTAGTATTGATTAAAATATTAAGCTTAGCGCCTTCCAATGCTGCTTTGGCAAAAGCCACCCCTACTCCTACGTCACTAATGACAAGTCTACTTCCTTTGAGAGCCAATTCTTCATGTAAATCTATGGCTTTAGCACAATAACGAGCTATCTCCAAAGGAACCAAGGTGGCTTTGATCAAGGCCTTTTGCAAAGTTTCCTCTTTAATTCGAGCCTCCTCCTCAGTATTCTTCGGCAAGCCATAAGCCTGAGAAAGAGGATAGAAAGCCTCGGCATCTTCCTGAACCAATTCTTCCAATCTATTAATGAGCTCTTGCCCTTTTTCAATTATTTTTAAAACATCAGCTTCAACATCCTGATATTTTTTTTTGCCAACAGTTAAGTTGCCGACCATCAGACCTAAGGCCATCCCCAACGCACCCACATAAGCAGAGGCCCCTCCTCCACCGGGCACCGGCTCCTTAGAAGCCAAAACGGCTACAAAATCCTTGGCACTTCTATCCAGCATTTGGCATCGTCCTCTCCTTTTGCTATTGTTTGTTTTCTTAAAATCTTGGTAGCAAATCTTAGTTGCCTTAAGCCTATCAGAAAACTAATGTTTTTGCTACCTAGAAAAGCCCAGAAATCCTGCCTGTGCTGTCCACATCAATATTTTCTGCCGCAGGTACTTTCGGCAAACCGGGCATCGTCATAATATCTCCTGTCAGGGCTACAACAAAACCTGCTCCGGCCGATACCCTGACGCTACGAATGGAAATTCGGAAATTTTTCGGACGACCTATCTTTTTAGAATCATCGGATAAGGAATATTGGGTTTTAGCCATGCAAACAGGTAAATCCCTATAGCCAATTCGTTCAATATTCTCGATATCCTGGTTACTGGAGCCGATAAAGTCAACCCCGTCAGCACCATATATTTTAGTGGCAATAGCCTGAATTTTATCTTTAATACCGGTATTAACATCATAGGCAAAGCGGAAATTGTTTTCCCCATTTTCAATTAATTTAAGGACCTCTTTAGCTAACTCAATTCCGCCAGCCCCACCTTGAGCCCAGACTTCAGACAAGGCAACGTTAACCCCAAGCTTTTTACATTCGGCTTGAAT
The DNA here is from genome assembly GCA_012524045.1 of Peptococcaceae bacterium. Classification (GTDB taxonomy): domain Bacteria; phylum Bacillota; class Desulfitobacteriia; order Desulfitobacteriales; family Syntrophobotulaceae; genus JAAYSI01. The sequence continues at coordinate 2,044 of JAAYSI010000208.1, forward strand.
AAAATCAAGTTCAGCCTCAGTATCAGTTGGGAAGCGGTTTAAAGCAACTACTGCCGGAAGTCCAAAATTCTGAGTTACGTTTTCTACATGTTTTAACAGGTTAGGAACTCCTTTGGCTAGGGCTTCCAAGTTTTCCTGGTTCAAATCGGCTTTTGCTACTCCTCCATGGGATTTAAGAGCACGTACAGTTGCAACAATAACAACAGCATCCGGCTGTAGCCCACTGTAGCGACATTTAATATCGATGAATTTTTCAGCTCCTAAATCGGCACCGAATCCTGCCTCCGTAACTACATAATCTCCTAGCTTAAGGGCCATTTTCGTGGCCATAACACTGTTACAGCCATGGGCTATATTAGCAAAGGGTCCTCCGTGAATAAAAGTAGGAGTTTGTTCTAAGGTTTGGACTAAATTGGGTTTTAGAGCATCTTTCAGTAAGGCGGCTACAGCACCTTCAGCTTTCAACTGTCCGGCTGTTACCGGCTCCCCGGCTCTGTTATAAGCGACGATGATACGTTTTACCCGGTCTTTTAAATCGTCTAGATCATTGGCTAGGCAAAGAATGGCCATAATCTCGGAAGCGACACTGATATCAAAACCCGCTTCGCGCACGTAGCCGTCGCCCAGACCGCCTAAGCCGATGACGATATTCCGCAACTGACGGTCATTCATATCCATAACCCGGCGTAAAACAATCCGTTTAGGATCAATGTTCAAAGAGTTACCCTGGGCAATATGGTTATCAAGCATAGCGGCTAAAAGATTGTGGGCCGTACTGACTGCATGAATGTCACCAGTAAAATGAAGGTTAATATCCTCCATAGGCACTACCTGAGCATAACCGCCGCCAGCCGCGCCCCCCTTAATCCCAAAAGTAGGCCCTAAAGAAG
>JAAYSI010000300.1 GCA_012524045.1 Peptococcaceae bacterium
CGGAGGAATAGGGTTCTTTGTATGGGATGATATTGAGAAAAATAAATATCATTTTAGAAAATATCAGCTACATACAAAAATAGTTTTAACGATGACCGCAATTCTTATAGTGTCAGGGACGATATGCTTTTATATTTTTGAAAGAAATAACCTTCTTTATGGGATGACTACAGGAGAAAAAGTTTTAGTCTCTCTCTTTGGCGCAGTTACGCCCAGAACAGCAGGCTTCAATACTGTTGACGTTGCATCATTAACCTCTGCAAGTAAACTTCTAACTATTGTGTTGATGTTTATAGGCGGCAGTCCCGGATCTACTGCCGGTGGGATCAAGACTACTACTTTGGCAGTTATCATGATTTCGCTGTGGTCAAGCTTGAAAAATAGGAAGGGTGATAATATATTTGGCAGGAGACTGGAAGATAATGCACTAAAGAGGTCGTCTGCCGTTGTGACAGTCAATATACTTCTTATACTGAGTGCGGCTTTACTTATTAGTGCTACAAATAAAGCTTTAGGACTTGACGCTGTTTTGTTTGAGGTTACATCTGCAATTGGTACTGTTGGTCTTTCTACGGGAATCACAGGTGGTCTGAATACCTTTGCAAAAATAATTATCATACTATTGATGTATAGCGGCAGAGTCGGAAGTCTTTCTTTTGCTTTGCTGTTTACAGAACATGGAGTGACGTCATCTATACAGAATCCGGTGGAAAAAATAAATATAGGATAGGGGTATTGGTATGAAATCATTTTTAGTTATTGGAATTGGACGTTTTGGGAAACATTTGAGCCGTAAGCTGGTTGAGCTTGGAAATGAAGTCATGATTGTTGATAAAAATGAAGAAAATATAAGAGAACTTTTACCCATCGTGACAAATGCACAAATTGGTGATTGTACGAAAGAAGAAGTACTTCGTTCACTGGGCATTGATAATTATGACGTATGTTTTGTCTGTGTTGAAAATGATTTTCAGAGCAGCCTTGAAATTACCAATCTGCTTAAGGATTTTGGCGCTAAATATGTAATAAGCAAATCCAGTCGCGATATCCAAACAAAATTCTTACTACGTAATGGTGCCGATGAAGTTATAGATCCTGAACGGAATATTGCTGAAAAACTGGCGGTGCGCTGCAGTGCAAACCACGTTTTTGATTATATTGAGCTCACAAATGATATCTCCATCTATGAAATTCCGCCTGCAAAAAGCTGGATTGGGAGAAGTATAAAGGAGATAAATTTCAGAGTAAGATACCATGTAAGTATACTGGCAACAAAAGCTGGGAATGATATTTCACCTTTACCTGTTGCCGATTATATATTCAAGCCCGAGGAACATCTTTTAGTTATAGGACGCCGCAAGGATGTAGAAAAGCTATTAAAACATATAAACTAAAAATATGGTAAAATACTTCTACGAGGTGATAATATGAGCAGTAAATACTATTTACGGATGAAAAACCATCCTTATCTTGTTTTCCTTTGTATTGGCTCAGAACTCCGGATACACTGACAATATCATACTAGCACTACAAAAATTGAATATTTTCATGAGAAAATTAGAGAAATTTTAGGCGAAGAGATGAATCAGGAAATTGAGCGTTTGCAGCAAATAGTTGATCAATATGATAAAGAAATAAATCGCCTTAATAGAAAAATTAAAGAAACTGGCTTAGCTAAGGAAATGTCAGAGAGAATACTATCACAGTGTGTTAATGTTCGTGGCATTACATCAAACGAGGA
>JAAYSI010000325.1 GCA_012524045.1 Peptococcaceae bacterium
TACTGTATTAAACCTGATATTCAAAGGTGCAAATTCCAGTGCAAATGTCTTTACTACATTATCCATAGCTGCCTTGCTTGCAGCATATGCAGTTAATCCCGGAGCAGGAATGGAGCCCATTACTGAAGACACAGCCACAATACTTGCACCGTTTTTCGAGTAATTGTCTTTCTTTGTAAAACCCTTAACCAATTCAATAAAGCTGAACAAGTTTAAGTCAAAGAGTTGGCTGTAATTTTTATATTTAGTAAGTTTCAAAGGTGCCGTATAATCAATACCGGCACAATGAACAAGGCCATCCATTGGCCCTGCTTTTGCAACAATGCCATCCACTAATTCTACTATTCCGTTTATATTTGTTAAATCAAATGGAACAGAAATATGTCCTGTCCCATCCAACATATTCTTTGTATTTTCGAGATTATACTCGTTCCTGGATACAAGAACAACAAGTGCTCCTAATTGAGATAATAACTTAGATGTTTCTCTACCAATACCCGATGATGCACCCGTTACCAATATTCTTTTACCTTTAATGTCTATTGGATCATATGGCATACGTTCTCTCCAAATAATAATTTTCTAATAATAATGAATTTTACTAATACTGAACTACAAAAGAAGATCAACTAAATCTCCTATTGTCCTACAACTTTTAATATTTGAAACACTAATACTTTTATTAAATTTATCGTCTGCAAAAGCAATAAAAGCAATTACAGCCATTGAATCCCACTGTTCCAACTTGTCTAATTCAGCATCAAACCCCAAATCATCCTCTATCTCTAAATTATCCAATATCATCTTCAAAATCTCTTTTTTATCCATATTAGTAATACCTCCATTAAAAATTGAAATTCTTACTTCTTTGTTGTTTAAAATCACATTACTACAAGCTAACAACACATGCTCCCCACGAATAGCCCACCCCAAAACCAACCAGCATCAATTTGGAACCCTTTTTAATAAAACCTTTATTTAATGCCTGTGAAACAGCAATAGGAATAGTTGAAGACACTGTGTTTCCGGTAGTTTCCATATCCAAATAAAATTTTTCTTCCGGTATGTTAATTTTTTTCCTCAAATAATCCAGCATATATTTATTTGCCTGATGAAATATAAAATAATCTATATCACCCATTTCCAAATTGTTTTTTATTAGTGTTTGCTCAACAAGCTTTGGAACAACGTTTATTGTAAAGCTAAATACTTCAGATCCATTCATATACAAATTATCTTTAGAACGGATGTTTCCATTTTCATCCACATACTCTCTGGCTGTTTCATTACTTCGACTAAGTTTTAAACCTCCAGAAGGTATAATCAAGTTTTGTGCACCCGATCCATCACTTCCAAGTACAAACTCATCTATCGAACCTCCATCTGAACTTTTACATATCCATATTGCTGCGGCACCGTCACCAAAAATTGTTCTTGTACTCATATCCTTTGGATGAATATGTTTTGTATAGGTTTCAGACGTCAGTAATAGAACGTTATTAGCAATTCCTGTAGCAATTAAGCCTTTTGACAAAGCTAACCCATATATAAAGCCTGAACATCCTAAATTATAATCTAGTGCCCCACAGGTCTTTGGAATACCAAGCCTATCCTGAAGAATACAAGCAGATGTAGGAATTAAATAATCCGGACTCTGAGTACATAACATCATAAAATCAATTTTATTTCTTAAATCAGGATTCCTATTAAAAAGCTGTATTGAAGCCTTTTCAGCCAAATCTACAGCAGTATCATTGTCAGATGCAATATGTCTGCATTTTATACCTATCTTATTAAATATTTTTTCCGAATCCCACTTATCATATTCCTTTTCCAGTTCTTCATTCGTCAGCACTTTTTCAGGCAAATAATACGAAATATCCTTAATGCATATATTCATTATTAAAGACTCCCTCCTTAGAACAATTGTGCAAAGGTGTAATAATTTTAATCATTATAGATCATTACCTTGTTTATTCTTATAAATGTTTCTTCGCTTTATTGTTCAAATATTATTCTCTAAGGTAGATCTTAAAGTTTTGCGGCAGTGAATTCTCGAAGATTTTATAGTATGAAGTAACTACAAAATGTGACCATATAGTATTCCGTTTATATTTTCCGAGAAATCTTGAGCCACAACTTCTATCCCGGTTACAAGTGCATTTTGAATAGATTTTGGAACCATTTTTGCTCCCTTCGGAAGTAACAATGCCTAAAACCGTTTTATATAATTGATTAAAATTGTGTTTGTTTCTATCACTTTCTCAGGCATAAAATTACCTCCATGGAAATAGTTAGGTTCTTTATCAATTTAAACAATACCACACTCGGTTAACTTATGCTTTTGCTTCCCATCTTATTGGTAATGTAACTATTTACTTTTCAATGCACAACTCCAGTAATAGGACAAAATTAACTATTATATATGTTTACCATCTAAGTTTAACTTTATTATGCTGGTTTCAACTTTTTTGCGCTAATATTTTTATTAATAGTTTTAGTACTTACTTTAACTGCAAACCAAAGGATATGGTAAGTGACAAAAAGAAAGTGACATGGTATATCAGATAGGAATATGATAGAATCATTATAATTACGGTTGAAAAAATTGAAAAGCAATGAACCCGTCCGAAAAACGGTATTTTATAATCAAAGGTTTCTCCTTTATAAAAATCTCAGTTATAAATGGGAAACAGTAACGTTCCGTTTTGGCATATTTGCCTGATCATACTGTCATTAAATAACTTTTTTAAGTATAATTAAAGGCGTTTTCCAATGTACTGAAGGAAAACACCTCAACATCCAATCCCCTAGGAAATGTACTTTGTCCAAAATTAGTCCCTGCATTCGTCATCAAATACTAAATCATTGACAATTTATTAAATTTAAATTTCAATATATACATTGAGCTTCACAGATGTTTACATAATCAAAAAAATATTATATTATTTCTTCTTTCAATATAAGTTCCTTTAATTCCTGCTTTGTTAAAGGAATTTGGTTATGAGAAGAATAATTCTGCACCTTTGCTAAAGGAGCTCCTTCATTTTCTCCGCTGAATTTATTGGAATAAAGGGAAGGTATAACAAACATTCTGTCTAGCTCAACAGCATTTTTTGACTCCTCACATGTCATCAACTCTTCATAAAGCTTTTCCCCAGGTCTTAATCCAATCTCCTTAATTTTGATCTCCTCACTATTTACATTGTATTTTTTGGAAACCTCTTCAATGGTAACATCCACCAGATCTTTAAGACATATAACAGGCATCTTTAACACGAAAATTTCTCCCCCCTGCGCCCTCACACATGCTTCCAACGTCAAGTCTACCGCCTCAGAAAGAGTCATCATAAACCTTGTCATATTAGAATCGGTTACTGTTATTTCTTTACTTTCTAGTATTTGTTTTTTAAATAGATAGGTATTTGCTTTTTTCATAATATCATATTAAATTCTGTTTTTCACTACTAAAATCAAAAATCATCCAAAACAATATACATTTGCTTCATTTTTAAATAATAATCCCAAAATAATA
>JAAYSI010000209.1 GCA_012524045.1 Peptococcaceae bacterium
ATGTTATAAAAATGTTTTGGCGACTGACAATCATATCCATGCGTTAGGCTGCCCGGCGTGGGCTCACAGGTTTGTTCAATTGGCTCAAGAATTCAAAAACGCGAAATGGTCTAACAAACAAAGCTTGTACTGCGGCTCTACTGCTTAGAGAAAAGAAAAAGATAAAACTCAAGCAGATAATTGCCAAGTGAAAGAAATCCTTTTCCTAAGGCAAATCATTTGCTTTAAGGAAAAGTTTCTTAGAAAAAGTTTTAGGGGGTGCAAAGCAAAAGTTGTCATAATAAAAATTAGAGTCTATATTTAGTACCACTACAAAATGTAAAATCTAACACTAATAAAGGAGAGATTATTAGTATGAGTAATGTGGCTACAGAAAAGAAAACCACAGCTCCCAATGGGGGAGGTTTTAGCGGTCTGTTTAAAAAAGAAGACTACTGGGCAGTATGGCTGGGATTAGGCCTTACATTCGCCGCAATTATCCTGTGGGCAACCGGTAGTAGCTTTATGAAATGGATTGCTATTAAAATTCCATCTTATGACAGTATAAACGTTCCGTTGGAGTATCTTGGAAATAACGTGGGCGCAATTATAACACTATTTTTTGTCTTAGCCGTACTCTTCGGCTTTGCACTTAAAATCTTGGGACATAAAGTAAAAGATTTTATCGTTGGATTTTCTATTATCTTTATTTTAACCCTGATTATTAGCGTCTTAGGTTCCTGGAATGTAATGAAGAGCTTAAACCTCGAAGCTCCGCTTTTGGCCCTGGCTCTTGGTTTAGTAATAGGAAACTTTATTAAAATGCCTAAGTGGATGGACAGCGCACTTAGAACAGAGTTTTTTGTAAAAACCGGTATTGTACTTATGGGGGCTACTCTGCCGTTTACCTTAATAGTTGAAGCCGGACCGGTCGCTTTTGCACAGGCTACAGTAATTGCTGTTCTCACATTTGTGACAATTTATTTTGTGGGTAGTAAAGTATTGGGTTTAGATAAACGCTTTGCTACTTGTCTCGCCGCCGGTGGCTCAATCTGCGGTGTTTCTGCTTCTATTGCCATTGGAGGTTCAGTAAGAGCAGAAAAACAGCATGTTTCGGTTGCGATTTCTCTGGTTGTCGTCTGGGCTATGATAATGATTTTTGCGCTTCCCTTTATGATCAAGGCACTGGGGATTCCTTCCGGACCGGCAGGCGCTTGGATTGGTACTTCAGAATTCGCTGACGCTGCCGGTATGGCTGCTGCAGCTGCAATCGACGAACAAGCAATCAAAACCTTTACTTTGATGAAAGTAGTAGGACGGGACATGTTTGTCGGAATTTGGTGCTTTGTCATGGCCTTAATCGCTGTTACCAAATGGGAAAAACGAGAAGATGGAGTGAAACCGAGCCCAGGGGAAATTTGGTATCGCTTCCCTAAATTCGTTCTTGGTTTCTTCGCTGCTTCCATTATCATAACCCTTCTGTTCTCCACTTTAGATCCAGCTGCTGTAGCTTCAGCTGAAAGCACCGTTGTAAGCCCTTTGAAAACTTTAAGAAGTTGGGCATTTAACTTAACCTTTATCTGTATTGGCTTGACCACTAGATTTAGAGAGCTTACTTCTGTTGGTTGGAAGCCGCTGGCTGCCTTTACTGCCGGTGTCGCTGTCAACGTACCGGTTGGTTATCTATTATCAGTTGTACTCTTAGGAGACTATTGGTCAAGTATTGTTTAGATTTATAAAGACAAATCACATTTAAACCAGTTCTATAAAATAAGACCTTTATAAAATATGTAAAAAACCTTCCTTTAGGGAAGGTTTTTTACATATAAAAAAAATTTAGTAAAATCGTGACTAATTTGGTACAATCTATGTAGAATATTTGATAAGAACACGAAAGGAATGAGGGAAATGCACCCTGATAACGAAACTTGTGTTCAACGTGTAAGGTTCTTCTTTTATTTTTTTGATAAGCCTTTATGGAAAGAGGGCGAAAAACCACCGTTTAAAGATATTGTAAAAGTAACAGGAGTCAAACCGGAAGCAATTCGAAACCTAAAGGATTTTTTAAATAACAGATTAGAACGGATAGCACGAATGCTGGAAATATTGACCACACTTCATGATGACTGGGCTATTACAGGAGCAAAAGATCATATCCTAGTTGAAACTGAGAGCTTGGATTTTAATGAGGCTGTAAAGGCTTTAAGAGAGCAGGGTTTTAACGAAGATGAATATATACTAAAGCTGGACTATACGCGAAAATGGGGTGTTTTATAAGATTTAGAATCCAACAAGTTTAGATTATTAGGAGGTATTCGCTTTGTTTGAGCAACAACTTGTAGTCTTTAAGGAAGTAGCTGAAAGTCAGAACATAACTATGGCCGCTAAAAAACTACACATGAGCCAACCCAGTATTAGTTTACAAATTCAGAACCTTGAAAACCAATTCGGTATTCGTTTCTTTGATCGGACTAATAAAGGGGTTACTCTTACGAAAGCAGGCGAAGTATTTTACGATCATGTCATTCAAATCCTCGATATTCTAAATGATGCTAAACATAGGGTTAGTGAGTTGATTGAAGATCGGCGAGGACTTATCTTTATAGGGGCAACCCTGACTATTGGAGAATATGTGTTGCCTAATATCATGGCTTATTTGTGTGACACCCTACCCGATGTAGACTTTAAGGTAAAGATCGGCAATACGGAAGTTATTTGCCAGGATGTTTTGGAAAAAAGAGTCCACCTTGCGTTAATTGAAGGTCCGGTCCCCAAACACAAAGATTTCGAAGTAGAAAACTTCTGGCAAGATGAACTTGTAGTGGTTGTACCAGCTCACCATCCTTGGGCTGAAAGAAAAAGTGTGCCGTTAGCGGAGCTTCCTCAGGAAAGGTTTATTACTAGAGAAGTAGGCTCAGGAACCCGTAAGGTAATGGAGTTAGCACTAAAAGAAAGAGGGCTTGATCCGGCCCAGTTGAATATTACAATGGAACTTGGAAGTACCCAGGCTATAAAACAGGTTGTCTGTGCAGGTCTCGGCATAACCATTATTTCGGCCTTAACTGTCCAGCGAGAGATAAAGCAAGGAATTTTAAAAGCACTTAGAATTCAGGATGCACCCTTAAGTAGACCATTCAGAATTCTAACCTTAGCCAACTCTTCGCAGACTAAGGACGAACGATTTTTTATAGATTTACTGCATGATGAGAACCAACTTAAAGAAATCTTAACCAACGATTACTGCGGCTGCGGATCTTAAAGTTGCTACCAATTAAAAGAAAATGTTACTTTATTTAAAATATACTTTTCTTTTAGAAAGTCGGCCTATAGCTGGAAACTGTGGACTTGGGTGGGTTTTATAAATATGAATATTTTAGAAGAGACTCAAAAAATAAGGCGTCACCTTCATATGTATCCGGAGTTGGGCCTCGATGTTGAAGGGACTGCCCAATATATTGAGACTTATCTAGGAAATAGCGGTTTGGAAACGGAGAGAAGAGCAGGCACAGCGGTTATTGCCTATATCGAAGGAAAAGACAGTTCCAAACCGCTTCTGGCTATTCGTTCGGATATGGATGCCTGTCCTATGCAAGAAGAGAATGATTTCGAATTTAGATCTAAGCGACCTGGGATTATGCATGCCTGTGCTCACGATGGCCATATGGCCATTTTATTGGGTTTGGCCAAAATGTTGAAAGAGGAGCAATTCATTCCGGAGGGACCTGTAAAATTGATTTTTCAGCCTGCCGAAGAAACAGGGGAAGGGGCCCAAAAATTAATTTCAGCAGGAGTTTTAAATGATGTAGATACAATTATTGGCTATCATTTATGGCCAGTTTTAGAACCCGGCTTTGTTCAAATTAACGACGGAGTCCAAATGGCGGGCAGCGATAGGTTTGAAATAGTACTTACGGGCAAGGGCGGCCACGGTGCTTATCCATCGGAGGCCCTTAACCCGATTAATGGAGCTGTGGCAATCTGCACAGAAATTAATAAGATTTTAGACCGAATACCAATTCCCGAACCGGTTGCTTTAAGTATCGGCAGAATTGAAAGCGGTACGGCCTACAATATAATCCCTGAGAGAGCGGTATTAGAAGGCTCTTTAAGGACTTTGGCGCTGGATACCCGGCGCTTGCTAATTGAGGAAATCCAAAATATAACCAAAAGAATAGCCGAAGCTTATAAGATCAAGCAAGAAGTTTACTTAGAACAGATTGCACCCGCTTTGTTAAATAAGCCGGAAGTTGTTAGCTTAATTGAAGCTGCAGTAGAAGGCTCGGGAGAAAAACTAGCTGCTAAAAACAAACCAATTTTAGCCAGTGAGGATTTTGCTTTTTACCTTCAGGAAAGACCTGGTGCCTATTTCTTTATCGGGGCTGGGATGGATAGGCAGGGAGTATTTCTCCACAATCCCAAATTTGATTTTTGCGAAGCAGCCATGGTAATAGGGATTAAAGTATTAAAAAGTATTATAAATGGATATTGGAAGCAAAATGTACTTTAAAAAATCTTGGTAGAAAGTGTATAATTACAGGCAGAAAATTTATAGTTATTTGAGGGAATTATATGGGAAAAAAAGATGTGGAAAAAATAGTTATTGCCTTGGGTGGCAATGCCATTTTGCAGCCTGGCCAAAGGGGAACCTACGAAGAACAACTAAAAAATGTTGAAAGGGCCTGTGAGCAAATAGCTGAACTTGTGGTAAAAGGATTTAATATTGTCCTGACTCACGGTAACGGTCCACAAGTGGGCAATATTTTAATTCAAAATGAACAGGGAGCAAAACTTGTTCCCTCAATGCCGTTGGATGTTTGCGGGGCTCAAAGTCAAGGTATGATAGGTTACATGCTCCAGCGGACCTTAAAAAAAGCATTGGCTAATATGGGTTGCAAAGCTGAAATAGCGACTATTATCACGCAGGTGGTAGTTGATCGCCAGGACCCCTCTTTTGGAAATCCTTCCAAACCGGTTGGACCTTTCTATAACGAAGAAACAGCCAAAGCTAAAATGGCTGCAGGGGAATCCTGGATAGAGGATGCTAACAGAGGATGGCGGAAAGTTGTTCCTTCCCCGGAGCCCCAAAAAATCGTCGAAGCAGAGGTCATTAAAAAACTTATCGAGGCAGGGGTTCTGGTCATAGCCTCAGGCGGCGGAGGAATTCCGGTAGTTGAAGAAAGTGACGGTGTCTATAGAGGGGTAGAAGCCGTAATAGATAAGGATCTTGCCGGTCAACGTTTGGCAACTGAAATTGGTGCTGATATGTTTATAATTCTCACCGACGTACCGGGAGTAGCCATTAACTATAGAAAAGAAAATGAAAGTTGGTTAAGGGCTGTTAGCTTGGAAGAGATTAGGCGTTATGAAGCCGAAGGTCACTTTAAAAAAGGCAGCATGAATCCAAAGGTTAAAGCCTGTCTAAGGTTTGCCGAATTGACGAATAAGCCGGCAGTGATTGCTTCATTGGACAAATTACTTGAAGCTATAGAAGGCAAAAGTGGAACCAGATTTCTACCTAGTTAAATATAAAGATTGCAAGTAAATATAAAACTGTTTAAAAAGATTGTTTAGCGAAGGTGAAATAACTATTAAAAAAATAGCCGTGGAGAGAGAACTCCAGGGCTATTTCCATGTATTTTGGTATCAAAACAAGGATTGATGCAAAAAATAACCACAAGTAGGGATAGTGAGAAGGAAATCAAAATCCGAATAATAGACATAAAAATTTTATTTTTGTTCGAAAATCGATTGAAAAAAGGCTTCACTCTAATTATAATAGAGGATGTATTCATTGAAATCTGACGGAAAAGGGAATTAGAATGGAACTACTTAAAGAACGGATTAAGAAAAATGGGAAAGTCATCGGCGAGGATATTCTAAAAGTCGATAGTTTCCTGAACCACCAGATAGATGTTCAACTTTTTCAGGAAATAGGCAAAGAGTTTAAAAAACGCTTTAATACTGAGAAAATAACCAAAATCCTTACGGTGGAGGCTTCCGGTATAGGGGTTGCCTGTATAACTGCCCAGTATTTTGATAATGTACCGGTTGTTTTTGCCAAGAAGTACATAGCGCGCAACTTGGCCGCCGATGTTTATGAAAGCAAGGTTTTTTCTTATACAAAGGGGACAGAATATCTTATCAGGGTAGATAAAGAATATCTAAATCCAGATGATAATGTTCTTATAATCGATGATTTTTTGGCTAACGGCAAAGCCGTGGCCGGTTTAATGGACATTGTTAGACAAGCGGGCGCCCGGGTCGCCGGAGTCGGGATTGTGATAGAAAAAAGTTTTCAGGGAGGTAGAACAGCCATCTTGCAAGAGAATGTTCGGCTGGAATCTCTGGCTCGCATCCAATCGCTGGCTGACGGTCAAATCACTTTTGTGGATTGAATCTTTTTTTCTATAATTATTTCCATTACTATGTTTGGTTATAAAATTTTATATAATCTAACCATTAAACAAAAGAACAACAGGGAGGAAATTTAAATGAAAAGGGTTCTTACAGTACTATTGGTTATGCTGCTCGCCCTGGCTCTTACAGTCGGTTGCGGTGGCCAGCAAACCCCTGCTCCAAGTGGAGAGGAAGGAGAAACAATAAAAGTCGGTTTTGTTTATATTGGACCTCCAGGTGATGGCGGCTATACTTATGCTCACGATCAAGGTCGTCTCTATCTGGAAAAAGAACTTGGCGACAAAGTTCAAACCATATATAAAGAAAGTGTTCCGGAAGATCAAGAATCAGAAAAAGTTATGCGGGATATGATCGACCAGGGTTGTAAAATAATTTTTGCCACCAGCTTTGGTTATATGGATTATGTAGAAAAAGTGGCTAAAGAATTCCCGGATGTGGCTTTTATGCATTGCTCGGGTTATAAATTAGGTCCGAATTATGGTAACTATTTTGGAAGAATAGAAGAGCCGAGATATCTTTCCGGGATAGTGGCAGGGCTGAAAACAGAGACAAATGTTATTGGTTACGTCGCTGCCTTTAATATTCCGGAGGTAGTCAGAGGAATCAATGCTTTTACTCTCGGCGTACGTTCCGTTAACCCGGATGCCGTAGTAAAGGTTAAATGGACCAATACTTGGTATGATCCGACTAAAGAGAAAAATGCAGCCATTGCCCTACTTGATGAAGGCGCCGATATTATTGCTCAACATCAGGATACTGCTGGCCCGCAGGTTGCCGCTCAAGAAAGGGGAGCTTTCTCCGTAGGTTACAACTCCGACATGTCTGCTATGGCACCCAAAGCTTACATGACTGCACCGGTTTGGAATTGGGGACCTTACTATGTTGAGCAAGTCAAAGCTGTAATGGATGGGACTTGGAAACCGGAAGCTTACTGGGGCGGTATGAAAGACGGTATTGTTGAATTGGCACCTCTTACCGAGAATGCTCCTGAAGGAGCCCAAGAAGCGGTTGATGAAGTGAAAGCTAAGATCTTATCTGGAGAATTTAATGTATTTGCCGGTCCAATCAAAGATCAAAGCGGAGAGGTCAAGGTTCCGGAGGGCTCAATTGTTTCTGACGAAGAACAATTAGCTATGGATTGGTTTGTGGAAGGCGTTATTGGAGAAATAGAGAAATAGAAAATAGGAGAAATCATTATGCAAAACGGTTCAGTTTATGTATCCATGAGAGATATAACCAAAACATTTGGTAATGTAGTCGCGACAGATAAGATGAATTTGGATGTTGCTGAAGGTGAAATACACGCTCTACTTGGAGAAAACGGAGCCGGAAAAAGTACATTGATGAATATGCTGTCAGGGATATATATCCCTGACAGCGGTCATATTTTTATAGGCGGAAAAGAAGTTAAATTCTCTTCGCCGCGGGATGCGATAAATGCTGGTGTTGGAATGATCCACCAGCACTTTAAACTTGTAGATGTCTTAACAGCCTTGGAAAATATTTTGCTGGGTAAACGCAAAGGGTTTTTGCTGAACAAAAAGCAACACTACCATGAAGTCCGGAAGATCATGGAGCAGTTCCACCTGGAGGTGGATTTGAAGAAATACATTTATGATATGTCGGTTGGCGAAAAGCAAAATTTGGAGATTTTAAAGACTCTGTATCGAGGTGCCAGAATTCTGATTTTGGACGAACCGACTGCTGTGCTTACCCCGCAGGAAACCGTAGTGCTCTTTAAGATTATGCGTCGAATGAAAGAGCAAGGATGTTCGGTTATTTTTATTAGCCACAAAATGAATGAAGTTATGGAAATTGCCGATCGAATCACAGTTTTGCGCAAAGGAAAAACTATTGCTACTTTAAATAAGGCTGAAACCAACCCTGAGGAGCTTACTGAACTTATGGTGGGCCGTCCTATAGACCTTTCGATTAATAGAATAGAGCGAGTTACTGACAAGCGAGTGTTAAAAGTCCGTGACTTACGGGCTGTCAACGAAGAAGGTGTGGAGGTCTTAAAAGGGCTTAATTTTGATATCTGCGCTGGCGAAATCCTTGGTGTGGCCGGAATTGCTGGAAGCGGCCAAAAAGAATTGTGTGAAGCTTTAGCAGGCCTTTATCCCGTTAAGGAGGGTGAAATCCTTTTTAAAGGAGAAAACCTAGTTGGGAAAACCCCTAAAGAGTTTATTACCAGGGGCATTAGTATGAGCTTTATTCCTGAAGATCGTCTGGGTATGGGGCTTGTGGCTTCAATGGATATGGTCGATAACATTTTATTAAAACAGTACCATCATACTAAAGGCTTTTTAAAGAAAAAACCTGCAGCTGCGAAGGCTGAGGAAATAATTAAAAAATTAGATGTGCAAACTCCAGGTATACATCATCCTATCAAGAACCTATCGGGTGGCAATATACAAAAAGTATTATTGGGTAGAGAGTTGGATTCCCATCCGGAACTCTTGATTACGGCCTACCCGGTCAGAGGCCTTGATATCAATACCTGTCTAAGAATATATGATATCCTGAATGAAGAGAAGAAAAAAGGAGTAGCGATTCTTTATATTGCCGAAGATCTGGATTCCCTTCTGGGGTTAAGTGACCGGATCATGGTTATCTCTAACGGAGAAATAACAGGCATTGTGGACGCGCGTAAAGCGACTAAAGAACAGCTAGGCGCTATGATGCTTGGCAAGAAAGAGGAAGAATATGCAGTTTAGAGTAGTTAAAAAACCAGAAATATCTCAAAAACAATACTTTTTGATTATGCTGGCTGCAATCACATTAGCCTTGCTAACTTCAGGTCTGTTTATTTTACTTTTGGGCTTTAACCCCTTGGGTGTTTACGCTTCAATGATCCAAGGAGCCTTTGGTTCCGCATATAGAATCGAACAAACCATCGTGGCGGCAGTTCCGCTTATTATTATCTCGTTAGGGGTCGCAATTGCTTTTAAAATGAAGTTTTGGAATATCGGCGGCGAAGGGCAGGTTATAATGGGTGCTTTCTTTGCTAGTTTTCTGGCTTTGAATTATCAGCATCTTTCACGGCCCCTTTTATTGCTCTTGATGGTGGTGGCAGGGTTTATCGGTGGAGCATTATGGGGCTTAATACCGGCTTTTCTCAAAGCCAAATGGGATACAAATGAAACCATCGTTACTCTAATGTTAAATTATATCGCCTTAAAATGGGTTACCTATTTGCAGTACGGTCCTTGGAAGGATCCGGCTTCGCTGGGCTTCCCGAAAATTGCCAATTTTACGGAAAATGCCATACTGCCTAAACTTTTTGGAGTTCATATCGGTTGGGTTATTGCGTTGATTTTGGTTGTTATTATGTACATTTTTATGAATTATAGCAAAAAGGGCTTTGAAATTGCTGTACTCGGCGAAAGTATCAATACGGCCCGTTATGCCGGGATCAATATTTTCCGGACTATTCTTTTTACTATGTTCTTAAGCGGTGGCCTTTGTGGCTTGGCTGGGATGATTCAGGCTTCGGCCGTTATTAACACCCTTTCAGTTGAGGTTGCCGGTGGTGTTGGCTTTACGGCGATTATCACCGCCTGGTTAGGAGCTTTAAAGCCCCATTGGATTGTGGTGGTCTCTGTTTTATTTGCCGCTATGGTTCAGGGAGGCTCCTATATCCAAACTGCTTTCGGTATATCAGCGGCTTCCGCTTCGATAATACAGGCTATGATTTTGTTCTTTGTTTTGGGTAGTGACTTCTTTACAAAATATAAAGTGGTTATAGGCTCTAGCCTACCGGCCGACCGAAAGGGGGCTAAATAATGGACGGAGTATTAACAGTAGCTTTCTTGAAAGCAGCAATTATCGCAGGTACGCCCTTGCTTTTTGCCACTGTCGGTGAAATCATTACCGAAAAAGTCGGAAACCTTAACCTCGGGGTTGAGGGTATGATGTTGATGGGGGCGGTAATTGGCTTCCAGGTTGCCCATGTTACCAGCAATCCGCTGCTGGCTCTAATTGCAGCAGCCTTGGCCGGAGCAATAGGTGCTTTGATTTTTGCTTTTTTGACAGTCAGTTTAAGAGCAAACCAAGTAGTGACAGGTTTGGCTTTGACTATTTTTGGAACGGGCTTCTCTTCTTTTATGGGTAAGGGTCTGGTTGGTATTAAGCTCTCCGACGAATTTTCAGCAAGTTTTACCTCGATTAAAATTCCCGGACTAGGTGACATCCCGGTTATAGGTGAAATACTCTTTAATCACGATATCCTGGTTTACTTAGGTTATCTAACGGCGATTTTAATTGGTTTGTATATGTACAATACGCGAAAAGGGCTGAATTTGCGAGCGGTTGGAGAAAATCCGGCTGCGGCAGATGCTGCCAGTGTCAGAATTACTGCTTATAAATATGGTCATATCCTGCTCGGCGGAGCTCTCTGCGGACTTGGGGGAGCCTATCTTTCTTTGGTTCAGGTCCCAGTCTGGCAGGAAAACATTACGGCGGGCCGGGGCTGGATTGCCGTCGCTTTGGTTATCTTTGCCGCCTGGAATCCTTACAAAGCATTAATTGGGTCCTATTTCTTTGGCGGTTTAGATATTATCGGCTTCCGTTTGCAAGGAACAGGAATCCAGATTTCTCAGTATTTCGTCGATATGCTTCCTTACTTAATGACTATATTTGTGCTGGTTATTGTTTCTTTGAAAAAAGACAGAAAAAACGCTCCTCCGAAAGCTCTAAGCGAACCTTATTTCCGAGAGGAACGTTAGCGATTCTGCAGTTCAGCGCAAATCGATTCTATATGGAAGCTTATTCTATTGGGGAAAGTTATTTTTTGGAGGAAACCTCTAGAGGGGTAAGCTCTATTGGTTTCCCAGTGAACAGAGTTCCGTTGAGGACTCCTTTGACAGTGTTTCCGAAGGTATAAATCCACAGTCCTGTTAACAGGACTGTCAAAAATACTGTATAGCTTGAAACCCAGGGGCTCAAAAAGTAAGCCTCTATTTTTTGGCTGGCTAAAACATAGGCGGCCAACGGGAAGATGAAGGCCCACCAGCCGAGACTGAATGGAATGCCGCCTTTTTTTAGCTGATAAAAACAGATAAGCAGAATTAGCCCCACGATCCAAATGCCAAATCCCCAGATGGTTGCGGCTAAAATATAAGCTGCGTTGGTGGAGGCAAGTAAACCGATTAATTCGGAGTTTTCGGCTAAGCCAATGACCGCACTGACGGCCAAGCCTATAGCACTTAAGAAAATGCCAAATGAAGGGGTTAATTCAGCCGGCGGTAGTGGATACTGGGCCAGGCGCACAAAGATAATGGCGCTTATGAAAATGAACAGGAAAAAGCCTATGCCCAGCAGACTGAGATTGGCAATCAACACTGACATTACCCATTCAGGCTTTTTTTCAATGGTCATAGTCAGCACCGGATTGCCGATTAGCAGAACAGCCATATTAGCAATTGGAGCCATAATCCAGGAAAAATTCATAGTTTCAGGCTTTGGCAGGTTTTCGACGCGCATTATCCGAAAGGTGGTATAAAAGGTAAAAAGGGTTACCCCGACTAGGGCTATGCCATAGGTAAGCAAACACAGTGGATAGACTACAGACGGCTCTAAATAATTACTCCAGATAAAATAAATATTCGTACCCACAATTACTGTGGCAACGGGCATGGTCACAAAAAAATTAACCGCTATCGGATTATGTAAATCTCGTAGGACATAAGCGTAATAAAAAATCCAGCG
>JAAYSI010000210.1 GCA_012524045.1 Peptococcaceae bacterium
CCTAATATCTACTATCTATTACAATAATTTATTATCAATGTCAACTGAAGAAAGGGAAAGCTATGATCCTAAGAATCGATATGACCAGCGATACTCCTATTTACCAGCAAATTCGCAATCAAATTGTGTTTGCTGTAGCCAAAGGGGATTTAAAACCCGGGGATGATTTGCCCACCGTCCGCCAATTGGCCCAGGATATCGGAGTGAATCCCATGACGGTCAATAAAGCCTATGCTCTTTTAAAAGAAGAAGGTGTTATTATTATTGATCGTAGACATGGAGCTCAGATCAATGCTGAGAGCAAGGGAGGACTGGTTTTTACGCGGGATTTTGACCAACGACTGAAACTGCTGCTGGCTGAAGCAAGGATGAGAGGTGCTTCCAAGCGGGAGATTACTACTCATATCTTGAGCCTGATCGACTCGATTTTCCAGTAAGGAGGAATACTTATGCTCATCACTCTAGTAGTTATATCTTGGACAATTTTTGGAACGATGCTAGCTTTTATGTTGTTTTATACCAAGGATCAGCGTCATCAGATTTTGGGGATCACCATAGCTGATATTCATGAGAAAGAGCCGGAAGTACAGGATATTTTAAGAGGATACAGGCGGGCATGTTATCTGGTTTTCTTGCTATCTGTCGGACTCAGCTTTCTATTGTTCTTACCTGCTTTTGGGACATATACGGAATTTATCCTACTGCTTCTGGCGCTGGTCAACCTCTTTCTCAACGGTTTGGTAGTTTCCCGTTACCAGCGCAGGTTTAGGGAGCTGAAAAAAGAAAAAGGATGGATTTACCAACAGGCCCGTATCGTAACGGTGGATATTAATGTAGTCAAAGAAAAAGGCAAAGCGGGCCTGTCCTCTTTCTGGGTTTGGCTGTTTTTGCTCTTGAGCTTTCTACCCACAGCTTATTTGCTCTATGTGCCGGAAGCACGGCTGCTTTATCCTATAGCTGTCAGTTTGATCGGTCCTTTTTGCCAACTTAGTGTGATTTTCATATATTACCGAGTGCTTAGAAGCCATACTCCGGCTTTAAGCGAGAACACTGAGATCAATAAGGCCTATGCTAGAACCCTGGAGCGCATCCGTACTGTAGCGGTCACTTTAAGCGGGCTATCCATGTTGGTCTTCTGGCTTCTATTCAATCTTGGCATCCTGGCTGGCAAAGCTCTCCTCGTTGTGCTCTTGGTTATAGCCTTGTTGGCTGCTCTACTTGCTATTGCGTTCTGGCAGCAGAAAAAAACTCGGGCTGCCGAGAATTACTTCTTTAGTAGCGAGCTTCAAGACGGGGAGCATCTTTACGAACAGGAAGCCGTCTACAAATGGGGTTTCTACTATAATCCCAATGATCCCCGTCTCTGGGTACCCAAGCGGATTGCAGGCATGGGCTGGACTTTTAATCTTGCTCACCCGGCCGGCAAGTTTTTGGGACTTGGCCTTATCGTACTGGTGTTGGCTATTTTTACTATCGTTTTCTACAGCAGTGCAAAAGATTATGTGATTTCGGAAAACGGGTCCCAAATCAATTTTGATGCCGCAATGTATGATTTGAGCCTTGAAAAAAGCCAGATCATTTCCGTGTCCACTTTAGAAAAGCTTCCCCCGAGTACACGCACAAACGGCTACGGGGGTGCAAGTAAGAGTTTCGGCCATTTCTTTGTAGAGGGCTACGGAAAATGTTTGCTCTATGTGTACAAGCAGGGGGGAGGATATATTGTGCTCCAACTGAATGGAGAGAATCCGGAACATGTGATTGTCAATGGCAAAACTCCGGAAGAAACTGAAGCTTTGTACCGGTCCTTCCAAGAATGGTTGGCAGAGTGAGATCTATCTAAAAATCCTTGTTAAGGAGCAGTTTATGGATTGCCGCAGCCTTCTAGAACAAGTCCCATCCCAGCCGGGAGTATATATGCTGATCGATTCCCTAGGTAATATTATTTATGTGGGCAAAGGAAAAAATTTAAGAAACAGACTTTCTTACTACTTCAAACGGCAGAAAAACCGGCCTCCAAAAGTGGAGGAGATGATCCGTCATATTGCCGACTTCCAGTATAGGGTAACGGATACGGAATTGGAGGCCTTTCTGGAAGAAAATCGGCTTATTAAGGAAATAAAACCCAAATATAATAGCTTGCTGAAGAACTCGGCAAAATATTTATATCTGAAAATACCTAAGGAATCATTCCCCAAACTTGCTATTGTTAAAGAGCGTGGCGTTGACCAAGCAATATATTTTGGGCCTTTTAACAGCCGGCATAAAGTGGAAGCTGCAGTTAATTACTTGCATGATTTTTATCCTCTTCGGCAATGCCTGGGTTCAAGGCTGGAAAAAAGAGCCAGTAAGTGTCTATCAGGGCAAATAGGTAGCTGTCCGGGGGTTTGTACCGGAGAGGTAAGTGAGGAGAACTATCAGTTTGCGCTTGAACAAATTCAGAAACTTTTAAACGGGAAAAATATGGCTCCGGTTCGAGAACTCTCCCAAAAAATCCAAGTCGCCCTTCAAAACCTGGAATTTGAAAAGGCGGCCAAATACCGGGAATACTACACCGGACTCACCCATATCATCAACAAACAGCGGGTAGTGTTATCATCTTGCAAGGGTCAAAATATAGCGGCAGTGGAATTCATTAATCCCCACCAGGCCAAATTATTTTTAATCAAAGGTAATAAACTTATCCATAAGGAAAGATTAGATCTTAACGGGGAAAGAAGGGCATTGTGTCTTTATTTACAAGAACTTTTTCGGGGGAAATATCAAACCGAAAAGCCGAAGCAGGAAGGCTTGTCCCAGGAGGATTTGGACGAAGCTCAAATTATCTATTCCTATCTGCAAAGAAGTGAATTTTTAACTAGTATTAAGATACCTAAAAGTTATCTAACTAAAGAAGTAGCAAAATTGGAAATGCTGACGGAGAAGATTGTAGACAGTATTCAACGAATAGCGACTTCTACCGAAAATTTTTAACTTTTCGTAAAAATATTAAACTTTTTGTAAAGTAATGCCGCTCGAAATTTGGTATGGTATAAGAGGAAAAACTGTTCGGCGACAAAAATCTTAGATCATACTTAAATGGAGAGTGGAATTTGATGAAACGCAGCAAACATTCAAGCCTTAGTCAAAGTAAGTTAACCGCAAAAAACACAGCTTCCCTGGGCTATATGCCTGGCTTGGACGGGCTTCGAGCCCTGGCTGTTCTGGCCGTAATTGGTTACCACCTTAACTTAAGTTGGGTGCCGGGAGGGCTCTTAGGAGTGTGTTTGTTTTTTGTGCTCTCCGGCTATTTGATTACCAATATCCTGCTCAATCAATGGGAAGAGTCCCAGTCCCTTAACCTTAAAGATTTCTGGCTGCGCCGGATCCGACGGTTGCTGCCGGCTTTATTACTAATGCTGGTAGGGGTACTCCTTTGGGCAATCCTCTTTGCTCCGGACCGTTTGACTTCCCTGGGACAAGAGGCAGTGGCCGCCCTTTTTTATGCCAACAACTGGCAGCAGATCCTGCAGCAGGTCTCTTATTTCGAGAGTTTTGGCCCACCCTCTCCGCTGGGCCATTTGTGGTCCCTGGCAGTGGAAGGACAGTTTTATCTATTGTGGCCGTTGCTTTTGGGCTGGGGTCTGCGTTATTTTTCCCGGCGTCGCTGGATAATCGGGGGAACAGTTGCCTTGGCTTTGGCTTCGGCGGTGGGGATGGCTTACCTTTACATACCTGGCCTTGATCCCAGCCGAGTCTACTATGGCACGGATACCCGAGCTTTTGCTCTGCTTATAGGAGCAGTTCTGGCTCTGCTTTGGCCCAGTGGGAAACTCTCACCGAACTTGACTGGCTTTAAGCGTTGGATTTTGGACGGAGTAGGAGTCTTAGGACTGGTTATTGTACTTTGGATGTTTTTAGAAACTAACGAATACCAACCCTTTCTTTACCAGGGTGGACTCTTACTGTTCTCGCTGGCAGCGGCAGTAATGGTAATTGTGCTGGCTCATCCCGCTAGTCGTTTGGGCAAGATTTTTAGTTTAAAACCTTTGCGCTGGCTGGGGGCCTGTTCTTATGGAATTTATTTATGGCATTATCCGATCATTGTATTAACCAGCCCGCCTGTCAATACGGGAGGGCCGAATATTTTCCTAATGCTTGCCCAAATTGGGGCAAGCGTGATCTTGGCGGCTCTGTCCTTTTACCTGGTTGAGGAACCTATCCGTCGGGGCAAGGGATCAGCTCTTACAGCAAGGCTCAAGATTTCTGGATGGTGGAGAAAACCTGCGGTCATCGGCGGGAAGATCACTCTACTAAGTATGGTTATGGTTTTAGGTATCTTTTGTTTTACCGTTTATGGGAGTATGCTGATCTCCCAGGACCAAGACCGTCAGACTAATCCATGGGAAGAGACTGTAAAAATAGGGGCAGACAAAGAAATACCTGGCCAGGAAAACTCCGAAATGGAAGAAAGTATGGACGAGGCTATGAACCCGTCCGAGGAAATGCTTAACTCTGAGCCTAACTCTAAGGTAGAGCCAGAAACCGAATCTGAGTCTGGATCTGGATCTGAAAATGCAACTGAAAGTGGGTCTGAAGCTGAAAAAAACCCTGGGGCCGGCTCCATTTCTGATCCACAGACCGATTCCGGGGAAAAATCCGGAACTGATCCTGCTCAAGAACTGACCGGTAAGGGCATTACGATTATCGGTGATTCGGTGATGCTAAATATCAAGCCTATTCTTGAAGAGCATTTACCGGGAATAGTGATCGATGCTAAAGTAGGTCGGCAAATGCACGAGGCTTCTGGCCTGATCAAAGAACTGCGGGCCCTGGACAAATTGGGAAAAATTGTGATAATTGAACTAGGTACTAATGGCCCCTTTACGGCTGAACAATTAACTAAAACCTTGGATGCCTTAGAGGGAGTTGAGCAGATTGTGCTGGTTAATGTCCGCGTTCCAAAACCCTGGCAAAATGTAGTCAATGAAACTCTAGCCAAGGTGGCTGCGACCTATCCGAATACCAGTCTTATTGACTGGCACGGGGCTAGTAGCGGTCATGATGAATATTTTTATCAGGATGGCGTACATCTAAAGCCGGCCGGAGCTGATGCATATGCCCAACTGATTATCCAGGGGATTTCTCCCTTGGGCCTTAAAGAAGAGCACCAAGATGATATAGTTAATTTCGAAATGGAGAATTCCGATGCAAGAGAACAAGATAAAAGTATTGGTGGTTGAGGATGAAGATCCTATCCGGCGTTTTATAACCCTTAACCTGGAGGGTGCCGGTTATAAAGTGGGGGAAGCTGTAAGCGGTGAGGAAGCTTTAACCCTGGTTGATTCTTTTGTCCCGGATGTGATAGTCCTGGACCTGATGCTACCTGGGATGGATGGGCTGGAAGTTTGTCAAAAGGTGCGGGTGAACGCTCCGGAAACCTTTATTATTATTTTAACGGCCAAGAGTCAGGATTCAGATAAAATCATGGGCTTGGAGCTGGGAGCTGACGACTATATGGTTAAGCCCTTCAATCCTCTGGAACTGATTGCTCGGATTAAAGCGATGCTGAGACGTCGAAGCCGGCAGGCCAGGGAACAGGTTTATACCTACGGTAGCCTACGTTTGGATATTGCCGCCAATAAACTGTACAAAAACGACCTGGAAGTGGAATTGACCCCAACGGAGTTTTCTCTATTAAAAATGTTTATGGAAAACCCCGGGAGGGCCTTGAAAAGAAACGATATGCTGAATGCAATCTGGGGCGAAGATTATTTTGGGGATACCAAAACCCTGGATGTCCATATCAGGAGGCTCCGGGAAAAAATCGAAGAGAACCCCTCCGAACCTGAGTACATAAAAACTGTTTGGGGTTCCGGCTATCGATGGCAGCTGGAAGCAGATAGGAGGCAGCCATGAAAGGAATCCGGGGTCGACTGACAGCCAGTTTTATGGCGGTTATTGTTATTTCCGTGGTCATCATGGAAGTGCTCTTGATTTATACCGTCCAAGAGAATTACTATGGAAGTCTAAGGGGCAGTTTAACCAGCCAGATTAAGATTAGTGCCGATATGTATGCTAAATACTATTCGGATACCTCCCTGGAAGATAATATCCTCTATAACGTAGATGCTTTTTGGAATCAAAATAATGCTGAGGTGCAGATTACCGACCGGGGCGGGAAAATCATCATGGACTCCTTAGGGATGCTCCCGAAAGTTAACGAACCGACCGTGGATATTCAAGAAGCTTTAAAAGGTGGAACCGGGGAGTGGATAGGCGAATTAAACGGTCAAAAGGTCATGGCCGTGGCTCATCCTTTAGAAGCTAACGGCCAGATCGTAGGGACCTTGCGCCTGATTGCATCTACTGCCGCCATCGACCAGGATATCCGCAACACAGCCCAAATCTTCATCGTCGTGGGCTTATTTGTCATTTTTGTGGTAGGTTTGCTCAGTATCTTTTTAGCCAATACCATTCTTGTACCTTTAAAAGAAGTGACTATGGCTGCTGAGAGCATGGCCCAGGGGAACTTTCAAACCAAGTGCCGGAAAAAACGAGAAGACGAGATCGGCAAACTGGCGGATACCCTAAATTATATGGCGGAAGAGATCACCAAAAGGGAAAAGTTGAAAAATGATTTTATATCTTCCGTATCTCACGAGTTGCGAACCCCGTTAACTTCGATTATGGGCTGGGCTATCACTTTGCAAAATGAGAAATTTCAACAGAAAGAAATGTTAAGCGACGGTCTAGGTATTATTGCTAAAGAAAGTGAAAGGCTAACCTACATGGTGGAAGAACTTCTGGATCTTTCCAAATTTGTTTCCGGCCGGATTAAGCTGGAATACAAGACCGTAAATCTGGTTAATTTGTTAGAACATATTCGCAAACAATTGACCCCCCGGGCTAGCCGGGAAAATATTCGTTTTACTGTTGAATATCCGGAAGGCCTACCAGAATTATTTACAGATGCCAATCGCTTAAAGCAGGTATTTATTAATATCTTAGATAATGCTTTTAATTTTACCGAAGCCGGGGGTTCGGTGAGTTTTCAGGCTGAGCTTTTGGAAAAAGAATTAAAGTTCATCATTAGTGATAGTGGCTGCGGTATTGCCCCTGCAGAATTGCCTATGGTCAAAGAAAAGTTTTATAAAGGCAAGAGTTCCCAGTCTAAAAACGGGATCGGTTTATCTATATCTGATGAAATTGTTACGAAAATGGGTGGACGCTTGGATATAATGAGCCAGCTGGGGGTTGGGACTACGGTAATAGTCACCTTACCACAAGAGGTGGGCTCCCATGGCTAGAAAAAAATTGCTTGGTCTGATATTCCTTTGTTTCCTGTTCCTTTGTGGCTGTACCAGTTCTTTTGGAAATTCTGCCGGGCAGATAAATCCTCCGGTTATTGAATCTTGCCCGTTGGAAGGGAAGTGGGAGATGCTTCGGGAGTTAGGCAGTTACAGCAGCCATGGAGGGACAAGTGAGCAGGAGACTTCAAACCAAGCCCAGTTTACGACAGAGGCAGTTTTTTACTCAGGAATTGTTTGGGACCAACCCTCTTATAAAAGCAAATTGGTCGATATGGCTGAATATTTGCTGACCAAGTATATTTCCTTGCCTGCTGATTTCACTCCCCAGTCTCAAGAAGTGGAAGTTGTAACCGTCCATACTGCTGCTAATTATCTAGGGGAATTTATGAAAATCGACGAAACCAGAATGATATCCTTCGTGCAAGACAAGGCTTTCCTCTGGCAAAAGGTTGCCCTTCAGGCAGATGAGTTTTTAACAGCTGTCGGCGAAGAAAAAACCGGGTTAAAAGAAGAACTTAAGGAGGAAGCGGTGGG
The DNA here is from genome assembly GCA_012524045.1 of Peptococcaceae bacterium. Taxonomy (GTDB): domain Bacteria; phylum Bacillota; class Desulfitobacteriia; order Desulfitobacteriales; family Syntrophobotulaceae; genus JAAYSI01. Next base: position 7,824 of record JAAYSI010000210.1, read on the forward strand.
AGTTCTGCTGGGGCTGAAGATTCCTGAAGACGATGGCTACAGCTACCGGACCCTGTTGGTGGCTGCAGAGCACCGGCAACTACAGGCTCTCCTTAAGTCTAAGGATATATTTTTTCCTCGTAGTAGCGGTTTTTGGGAGCTGAAGGTTCTGGAGGAGGGCCCTTTGGTGAGAAAAATTTCTCCCATCTTACTGGCACAGGATGTGGCTACTCAGACTCTCCGAGGACAGGGAGAAGAGAGACCTTTTAAGGGAATGCTTTCTTCGGCAAGTAGCTTGGAAAACGATAAAGAGGCCAGCCAAGCCAGTCCGCAGGCGTTAATCAAGAGCATTGATTTTATTAGCAATGACTATTTGTCCCTGGAAATCGAGACTATTGGTAGGAAAGAATTGAGGATTATACCGGTTGACAAAATATCTTTGTCTGCGGGAATCAAGGCGGGGGATTTGTTGGGGGAAAAAGGTTCAGAGATTTATCGGAACACCAGGGAAGAAATAGTGAGCGAGCTGCGCCGGCAGCAAGAAATTACTTGGATTGTCGAGGATAGAGACGAAAAAAACTTTGGTCTGCGGCGCAAAAATGGCCATTGGTATCTTATAGGGCGGGTTAACTATCAAAAAGAGAATTCCTTATCCCTGCGGGACTTTCAGCTTAACATTATTCCTCCGGCTAATCTGGTGGTTTACGATACTTTAACTTTGAGTTGGCAGCAGATTAAAGACCGGGTTCCGGGGGCTTTAGATGCGTTTACCTCGCCAAATAAGGATTTAGCCCTGATCAAAACCAAAAATAAATTATATATTTACTTAATCGTCGGAGAAGGTTTGGCCGGCAAACCATTGGCGGAGCTTGAGCTGGCAGAGGGCACGGATATAATTATGGCCGAGTGGGCTACCGGCTCATATGTGGCTAGCTGGCAAAGGGCTTTTCTGGCTTATGGGGCCGAAGCATTTTAACAATCCCTGGCGTAACATCCTCCAGGCGTTCCCACTGCGGCCATACTAACGGTTTATTAGACCAACCTAGAGCAGGAACCGGATTCTGAGTGTGGCCGTTAACTGAAAAATCTTCTAAATTTCCGTGATCACTTGTTAAGAGCCAAGCCAGGTCCTCGTTGCGAACTATGGACATAAACCCTCCAAGAAATTGATCAACCTGTTCGACTATGGTTATAACTTTTAGCCAATCCAACTTATGACCGTACACATCTGTCTGAAAAAATTCATAGAGGGTAAAATCATAGTTCAGAGCCAGACGTCCAAGATTTTGGCCGGCAATATATGGAGAGATCAAAGGGATGCTAGGATCTTGTTCTCTGAGAATCTCATTGGTCATATCTTGATAGACCCCTTGGCCTTGTAAAAGATCATCCATGCTACGTAAACGTACTCCGCCGGCTAGAGCTGACAAAGTAGAAGCGGAGTGCCTCTTGTTGCCCGCAGCAACAAGTTCGTCATATTCACGGGTAAAGGTATTGGCGAAAGTTACTTTCTTGCCTTGATCAGCTAGCTGTTTGAAAATGGATTTTTCTTTAATAATTTTGGCCAGTTTTTCATTAGGATGGGCACTTAGATGAAAGCCCAAGGACTTTGCGGCGTTCACCCCCGTCCATAAAGTAGTCTGCCCAGTAGCGCTTTGGGGGGTACCGGCCACATCGAGAGAGGCATCTAAAGGAGTCAAAAATACTTGTTCAGTCTTGATTCGACGTTCCTTACCCCACAGGTAATGCCCTCCTAAAAGGTCATCTATATTAGGGGTATGGGCAGCAACAATGGGATTATTTTTTTCGTCACCTAAGCCAAATCCATCAAGGAAAATCATCACAAAATGCATAGTTAAACCCTTTCTTTGCTTTGCTCTTATTTCAAACATATTCAAATCGAAAATAGGAGACCTATCTTTAGGTAAGCTTTCCTCATAATATAAACTCTTTAATTAAATTCTTTAATTAAATTCTTTAATAAAGAGAGTTTGTCCTTCAGTATAAATTATAAATTGTGTGAAATGATTACAATTAAGCATGAGAAGGTAAGATTATACACATTTGTAATTTTATTTTTGGGAAGGAGAAACTAATTGTATTGGATTTATTGAAGCAGAAGAGATACGGAGGTAAATAAATATGGGCAAAAATGTCGTTATAACAGGTAGTACTAGGGGTATCGGTTTTGCAATGGCTTGCGAATTTTTAAAAGCAGGTTGTAATGTTTCGATATCAGGAAGACAGCAGACTCTGGCTGATGATAAGCACGAAATATTGAAAGCTTTAGCAGGTAAATATATTTATATACCCTGTAATGTACAGGACAAAAAAAGCCTGCAGGAGTTATGGGATTTATCTGCTGAAAAGTGGGGAAAAGTAGACATCTGGATAAATAATGCAGGTCAAAACGCCCCGTACAAGTTTGCTTGGGAGACAGAAGAAAACTATACATATAATGTTATCCAAACGAATATAACCGGGACTATCTTTGGGTCCCAAATAGCTGCTGTCGGGATGCTTAAACAAAAACACGGGGCAATTTACAGTATGGAAGGGCTTGGTTCTAATGATATGATCCAGCTTAAAACTATCTTATACGGCACGACAAAACGAGCACTTACCTATTTTATGAATGGACTGGCCAAAGAGCTTGAGGGCAGTGGCGTTATAGCAGGACGATTATCGCCGGGGATGATGCTGACTGATTTTATTACCAAGGATCCGGACGGGAATGCTTCGGAAGTTATTACTCAGGAAAATTTCAAGAGAATTTTTAACATATTGGCCGATAGACCGGAAACGGTAGCGGCATTCTTTGTGCCGCAGATTTTAGCCAACACTAAAAACGGCAAGCAGATTGCTTGGCTGACTAAACGCAAAGCCTTGTCAAGGTTTCTGGCAGCGCCATTTTCTAAAAGAAAGCTATTACAGTAGACAATAATAAAAGAAAAGTAACCGCATGAAACATTATTGAAAGGAACTTTAATTTTGTACTAAAAATATCATCGGAAGCAAGAATCAAAACCCTATTAGATCAAGGAAATAAAAAAGCGGCCCGTTAAATGATTAACTTAAGCCGCTTTTATATTGGGGTTTGTTTTGAGAACACTTATTTAATTGATTTTAATTAGGGTAATGGTTTCTTTTATAGATTCAGACAACATGCCTAAATATCCTTTGAAGAAGTCTGTTTTAGCATACTCTAAGGCCTGGTCTATAAATGTATTAAGCCATGGTGAAATGTAGTTCTCAAGAAAATTAAGAATCTCTACTCTTAGTGATTCCACTGCTGCAAGATTACCCAGTTCTGCTTCCTGAGCGGCTCTATTAGATAGTATACTGACAAACTCTAATAGAACTCCCAAATAGTCCACACGGTTATGCTTATCACTTTTTGGGCTAAGATCATGGGAGGCAAATATATGGGTAATTGCAGTCATGGTATGCACACCCACGCCGTCTTCGGAATAATAAACACCTGCGTAAGGAGGCTGGGGACCGTAAGAAGGGCTTACTCCTCTAAATAGGCGAGTCCAATCTATCGCAAGCTCCTGAAGCAATTCGGCAGTAGGTTTATTTTGATTGTTCTTAAGGTATAAAGAAATTAGCTGATATGGACTTTCTTTCTTCTCTAAAAAGCTTCCTTTGTTAGAAGACTGGTATAACTCAGCCAATATCATTTCATTTGGCTGATTGTTTAGTATATTGGCCAGAAAGGCAAAAGCATTACCGATAATCTCCCAGTAAAATAGAGAACTATGAAACTCTTCACTGTTTTGTACCTTACTAAGCATGGATTTAGCCCCTTCTCTTTAGTTATGCTACTGACATTTTAGTTTGTTCCGCCTTAGGGGAGGCCTTGGGCTCAAAGGCTTTAACCAAAACTCCGTATAATAATACTCCTATACCACTTGTACCAATAATGGTAATCAGTTCTGGCAGAGAAGGAATATATACAAGGGAGCCTTGAACCCATTGCCCCAAAGCTAAGAGCCAAACTTTGCCCATTAGGGTACCAAATATTGATAATAGTGCTATCGCTATGGGTTTGTAGGATTTAAGCAATAAGAACAAAGGTAAAATCAGTCCAATTAGCACTTGACCCCAGAAATAAAGTGCCCCTTGACCGCTAAGAAGAAGCATCATCTCGGTCTTTGTTTCCGGATTGCCGGTTAAGGCTCCGGTGAATACCTCTGCCAGGGTTGCAATCAAACTAAATACAAGTGTTGCCAGGAGAATGTTACGAACAGTTCTATTATCTGGCATAAGCAACAGGATGAACGCACTGCCGACGACGGCCGCACTGATTAGGAAGGAGATTAAGGTCATTCCTGATTCCCATAAATGATGGCCCAGCATACTTGATAGCAGAAAGCTTTCAGCCACAATCAAAAATAAAGCTGCGGCAATCGAGATCAGCCCATATACTTTACCACCGGAGTTGTCTTTACGCACTTTAACCAGATAGAATAGTGCTAAGAAAAAGCATAGAGCCAGTAACCAGAAATCCCACACCAATAGGGACTGGAATTTAAAAGAGGTTGCTATCCTAAAAACTTGAATGGGATTTCCTAAGTCGATTGTAATCAAAATTCCTCCGCCAATAAATGTAGTAATGGAGAGTAGCAAAATTCTGCTTTTAGAATCAGGACTTAGGATATTTTTAAATTCTGATATACCCACAATGGCTAAAAGAGCGGCCCCTCCGCCTATTACAACAAAGAAAAAGGCGATATAGAGTCCCCAGACCACGTTGTTATCCAGCCCGGTTACCTGCATTCCTACTATTAATTGGTATATCCAGGAACCGATACCTAGGATAGCAAGGATAGCCGCAACTGCTAAAATAGATTTTGGCATCGGTGAGTTGTTTTCTCTTCTATACATAATATTTCCTCCTATCTAGGTAAATAGTAAACAGATGGGTCGGTACCAACTACAGACTTTTCTTGATAACCGTTGCGGCTGATTATTAGCTTCTGCAGTTCTGTGCTTTCTAGATCACCAAAAATGCGTGCTTGGGTTGGACAAACTTGAGCACATGCCGGTATTTCGCCTTCATCTATACGGTCAACACATAGGGTGCATTTATTAACAGTGCCCTTTTTCCGTTTGCTTGCTTGGGCTACCTCATAAGGATTGGCTTCTTTTCCCGGAAAATAGCTTGCCTCAGCACCAAAGTCAAAATAGCGAGCCTCATAAGGACAAGAGAGCATACAGGAGCGACAGCCAATACATTTGCTCTCATCAACAAGGACAATTCCGTCCTCACGTTTGTAACTTGCTCCGGTAGGACAGACAGAGACGCAAGGTGCATTGGCACAATGCATACAGAGGGTAGGTAAATACTCCCGCCGGGCCTGTGGATACTTACCCACTTCGGTAGCATAAACCTTTGCCCAAAACACACCCTTGGGTGTACCGTTTTTTTGTTTGCATATCACTGTACAGGCATTACAGCCATAACATCTTTTTAAATCGAGAATCATCCCGTATCTCATATTATTTCACCCCTGCTTTCCTGATTTTTACCCTTGCTGACACGGAGATAGAGCCATTATCAGCTAAGATATAGCCTTCCTTGTATGTTAATAAACGATTGTAGTTTGGACCCTTATGGGATATAGGGTTCATAAATTGGCTTACTCGTCCTGCTTGTGCCGGGAAACCTAAAACCTCGGGATGGATTAGGTTAGTAACTTGTAAAATGCCTTCGACAGTTCCACCATGTTGAGACTCAACAATAACTTTATCCCCAGTTTTTAAGCCTTTCTGGGCAGCAGTTATAGGATTGATTTGAATATTAAGGCCATCATATTCCCATGTTTCAACAATCTCACGTAACCAAACATTGTCATCCTGTCCTCCTAGACCTAAGTTGCGAGGGGAGAGCTTCCAGTTTGCCACCGTCATATCGAACTCGTCGGATGGGTTGGTAAGATAGTTGTCAAACCATTTAGGTACAGGAGTATATTCTCGCATTACCTCATCCATATTATCCCAACCGGGAACTTTTACACCAAATTTGTCAAGACTTCGCTTCAATGCCTTCCCTGCGGAAAAATCACGCCAATTATATATGGGCAACCTCCCATTGCCTTTAAAGAAATAATATTCGTAACATTCCTTCAAAGGTTTATTTTTCATTAAGAAACCATGTTCACGGAAATATTCTACTCCTTTGGAAGCATCGCCACTAAAGCCTTTTAAGCGAATTTCAAGCATTTCCTGATAGGTGTATTTTTTTCCTGGATCTAAACTGAATTCACCTGATAAACGATAAAAGCTGTTATAAATCGCATTGAGCTTAGGAGTAAGACCCAGACGATCTGCGAGTTCAAGAATGATATCGTCATATTGTCTAGTATTATAAATCAGATCAACAGCAGGCTCCTTATAATTAAGACCATTTAAGGCAATTGTATCCCGGCCTACCACCATGGTTTCTTCAATCGGACGATTCTGGTATCTTTCCAGATGAGAACATTCGGGAAGAACGATATCACAGAACATCGTTGTTTCGTCCATATGGTAAGCAAGAGTAAATACGAAAGGAATCTTCTGAAAGGCTTTTACCGTTGTTTCGAAGTCGGCATCGTTGATAAAAGGATTAGCCCCATAAGGGAAGAAGACTTCGATATCATAGTCGAGATAATATTTTTGGGGATCTAGGATTGCACCCATGGTACCGCCTAAAATTGGAAATCTTGATAGAGGGTAAAATTGTTTAATTGTATAATCATTTTGCGGAATGGAAAATTTTTCTTCCCTGTCGGTGGTGTAATAGGCAATGGGATACTCTCGCATCATACCGTCTTCAAAAAGATATCTGGCATTAGCAGCACATACCAAAGACCCCGGAACACCAATAGCACCTAGAACAAGGTTAATAATATTGGTTAGGATGTAAAAACGCATCCCTTGCATATTGTTGGCAGAACCGCGACCAGTGGTTACAGCAACAGGACGATAGGGAAACTCCACGCCGTCAATAGTAATAGTCGAACCAATACAGGCAGCCTCTACTAATTCCTGTGTAATACGCCGAATCTCTTCGGCAGGCACGCTGGAAATTTCTTCTGCCCATTCAGGTGTTGAAGTGGCTACACTTTCACGTAACTTAACAAAGGCAGGCACAGCTGATACACCGTTTACGTTATATTCACCTAACAAAGCCGGGTTAGTTAATGTTGGGTCATCATAGGCTTTAGCTTTATTATCTGCTTCGTCCCAAAGAAGAGGCTTATTACTTACTTGGTCCCGAACGTAATCGCCCTGCTCATCAATCAGATAGGGTGCATTGCTGCGATTTTTCATGGCATCAACATCAAAAGTATTCAGCTCATGCAGGATAACATGAAGCATAGCCATTGCCATGGCAGTATCGGTCCCAGGACGAATGGGTATCCATTCTCCCTTGGATGCATCCGGAGTTGCATGTGGATCAACAACCACTACTTTCATACCCCGATCAACTGCATCACTGAGAGCACGGCCGGGGCCACTTGCAAACATTGCTGACCCCCCCAGATTGCGCCCAAAAGCAATTAAATAATTACAGTGGCCAACGTCAATGCGATCAACGAAGGTTGCATTGAACATGGCTGGCGCATGGTGTACTTCACATAATGGTCCACAACTCATGGAGTAGTTGGGAGTATCGAATATACTTGTAAACAATTTTACAAAAGGGGTTTCGTGGAGATTGCCAGCAAAGCCGTACATTTTCATAAGTTTCCTAGGATCTTTTGCTTGTGCTTCTTTAATTTTCTCTGTGATTGTATCCATGGCTTCTTCCCAGCTGATTTCAACCCAACCGGGGTCTACATCTAGTCCTTTTTGAGGATTGGTGCGTTTCATAGGTGCCTTGATACGATAAGGGTTATACAGATTCATTAATTGAGCTGCGCCTCGTGGACACAAGGTTCCCTTATTTGACGGATGTTCTTTGTTACCACGGATTTCAACGGCTACTCCGTCAACAACTTTGATTTCTGTACCACAGTTGGCCCAGATACAGGACCCACAGTAACTTTTGACCCATTTACTACTTTTGCCTGTCTTTTCACTTACGGATGCTGCCAAGGCACTTCCGGCTAGAGCTCCTCCTCCCAATACGGAAGCACCGGTAAGCGCCAAACCGCCTTTTAGAAAGCTTCTTCTGGATACTTCCGGTAATATATTGACATGATTTTTTGTATTCATAATACCCTCCCTACACTAATGATCTGAAACAATTCCGCATTTTTCATGTACTATTTTGCACGATTTCTCCCACGCATGGTATAATCTGTCTAACGTTAGATTAATTTCATATTATCATTTTGGAATTCTTCTAAGCCATCAATTAATTATTGAAGCCTATCAAGAATTAATTTAAACCTAGTTCCAAAACATGCTTCCAACTTAATAAAAAGGAAATTAGGATTAGAAATGTTGGAAATATCAAACTTATTGAGGATTGGTGTATGCCCGCTGGAAGGAGTGGATAAAATGCAAATTGAGTATTTGTATTATTTTCTTGATGTTGTAAGAACGCAGTCATTTACACAATCAGCAAAAGGATTGTATATATCTCCGCAAGGACTAAGTCAGGCAATAAAGACTCTAGAAAAGAAATATAATATTGAACTTTTCACTCGCAGTAAACGAGGTTTGGTTTTAACTGACGATGGGAATAAATTTGCAACATATGTGAACGAATTGTTAAAATGCTATGAGAATTTTGAAGAGCAGTGTAAGAGGATAAAACCTGTTGATGGTACAGAAATGGGTAATATTTTGACAATATATACTACAGCTCTTTTTTCTGTAAGCGGAATTATACTTGAAATAGTTGAAAATTTCTTTGAGAAGTGTCCGGATAAAACAATATTGATTTCGGAGAAACTTCCTTTTGATGTTATTAAAAGCATGAAAAATGATCAGAATTATAGCATCGGCTTAGTGAACGTTCCAAATTATTTGCTAGAGGAATTAAGTCTTTGCGAAGAGGTTTGTATCGAATACATATTAGAAATCAGCTTGGTAGCAAGTGTAAGCCCTACGTCTGTCTATGCAAATAAGAAGTTCTTTACAAAGCAGGAATTGACTGCTTTGCCGTTATCCTGTTTTAACGAGCCATTATTAGAAGATTGTATCCAGTATATGCTAGGAGAATATGGTGAACCAAATATTGTTATGTGTTGTAGCAATGTTAGGCTTTCTAAAGATGTTGCTTATAGTCAGGATATTATATATATAAGTGTTAATCTAACGAAGGACTCCACGCCAGAAAATAGAGTGTTAGTACCTATTCATGATGCTCTAAAGTTAACGGTTATCCTTTTATATCCGAAAAAGTTTAAAGATATCCCAATAATGAAAAAGTTAATACACCTAATGAAATCTTTTTATTAGAGAATTATCCTCATTTAGCAGTTTAATTTAGCAGTTTAAAAGGGAATATCTAATGACCCCCAAAAGTTAGACATAAAATCTAATGTTTGGGGGTCAGTTTTTAATTTGCTTTATTTATTTTTTTAATAGTATTTTATCTTTGATCAGAAATTGTGGCATTATTGTTGGCTGCTTGGAGGGCCGGAATATCATCATAGGGTGGTCCGAAAGTGGTACCTGCTAATAATACGATATCGAATTCGTTAGGAGGCTCTCCCCAGGAGTTACCCACAAAGGTTGTAAATGCACCGTCTACCAGGAAGCCGCCTTTGGTGTTGTAGACAACATTATTATTGATCGCGCCTGTAGTGTTGGGATTGATATACATGCCGGTCCTCAGGGAATAAAAAGTATTTCCTTCCAGCAGAACATTAGAGGTGGCTACTTGGGATACAACTGCTCGGTTAACAACCCAATCGCTCATAGGCGGATCCTGAGGAGGACCATAAATAGTATTGCCAATCAATTTTACATTAGGAGCGCCTATTTGAATGAATTCTTTAGGATAAGGTATATCGCTGGTAATGGTTAAGCCTTGCAAAGTAGCACCGTTTCCTGTAATGAGCAGTGGGATTAAGTCTGCCTGTAACAGGAGCAAGGTGCCTTCTTCGCCTAACACTGTGATATCTGGTTTGTTGACATTGATCTGAGCGGTAATCGGGTAAGTGCCGGCTAAGACATGGACTGTTCCTCCGGGATTTATGGCAGCGATTCCCTCGGGGATAGTGCCAAAAGGATTAGCAATACTGCCGTCTCCTCCTACCGAACCAGCCTTAACATAAATATTATCGGGATCAACTAACTGATTGATGGCATTGTTTAGGGCATCCTGGACACTGGCAACCGTTTGATATCCCAGTGTGGGACGATTAGCCAAAATGGTGGCTAGAACTTGATCCTGTAGAGCAGGGCTAAGGGCGTTATATGCTGTTAAGTCTAGTCCGAGCAAAGGATCTTCAATAGCCATGCGCATTTCTGCGATGTCTTGAGCAGCATTGACAGCTGCTAAAGCCGGATCAGGGGAAGTAGGCGGTCCGATTCTTAAAATTTTAATCGAAGCACTGGTGTTTACTTCTGTTCCGCCTGCTGAATTATCCAAAAGGATAGCTTCATCGCTGGAGTAGTTGCGAACCGTTAAGACGTCACCTGCTTGAGCACTGATTATAACCATTCCCAAATTGCCGGCTGATGCTGCATTTGTTCCATAGATGCTTCCAGGTACTGGAGAGTTGTTTTGGAATAAAGCGAATTGATTTGGTGTTTCTCCGGTTACGCTGAACCAAACGGCGTAGGTTCCGGGATTTTCAATTATTATTGAACCGTTGTCTACATTATGGGAAACTCCCAGTAAAGCGCCGTTAGCATTGAAGGGGATGTCTCCTTCGACCGGTATACTTTGATTGCCTGTATTATAGATATAGGCATAGGAGGTTTCGTCAGGAGCTACCGGACTATAATCGATAACTAACTGGGGCTCAAAGGCGTCGCCAATACCTTTGCCACCAAATTGGACTTCAGTTATGCCATCGGAGTTTGTTAGGGCGATGCCATGGTCGGATCCAGGAACAGGAAGCCATTGGTTAACCAAATCGGTGACGTCAATCTCGATAAATTTGGCAACATCACCTAAAGTAACATTAGTCGCTAAACCAGTAGCCACAAACGGAGGCATTGAATTATAGGTGATAGTGGTGACATCAAAATCCTCCGTAACCCTATTGACTTCGATGGAGCTGGGATCAGCACCGGTTTTGTATATTACAAATAGCCTTAAGATTGCCCTATCGACGGAGGGTACCGGCAACGGCGGCAGAGGGAATTGCAGAAAGCCGATGCTTTCGCCAAACACAGGGTTTGTGCCAACGATGATAACCGGACTTGCGGATAGATTCAGATCGGGCAAAGTGCCGGATACAAATGTGGTGCCCGCCGCCGTTAGAGTTATTGTTGCCATATTTTCATTCCTTTCTGATTAAAATTGCCTTCAGGTTTACACTTGCTAAAGGTGTATTCGTAAAGATGCTTCACTATATTTTATTAACAACGGGGATAGGTTGTCCCTATTTAATTAGATTTTTTAAGATAATATTCAAAATTCTCTAAGGCCCATGTTTCATGGTAAAGATGGCCATTTCTGGACTCCGGATCTAAAATCGAAGCACAATAGGCGGTTCGCTTCCCTTCTTGCAATTCTTTAAATGTTGCGAGATATTTCCATTTGGCTTTATTAGCAAAACTTTCATTCACATTTGATTTTCTACTTAGCGTATAACAAGTATTAACACTTCTCGGAAGCTTACAAAATTCTCTGGCTTCACATTTATTGCAGCCAATTGTCTGGGTCATATCAATTTCTATATTCGTTAAAAAACCCGCTTTAAATGAGGTGTAATGGGTTATCCTGGGGGAAATCTCAGCATCACCATAACCGTTTTCTTCACTCCAATAGCCGATTTCTTTGATTAATTCCGGTCTTAAGGCTTGAAGGTGTCCGGGCACAAAATCCATTATTCCGTCAACCTGGGCATTCTTCAGTTCAAGGTAGGCGAGGTCCCCTTTAACCCTGGGAATGATAGGGGGCATAAATCTGGGATAGGGGCTATCCCTCATTATCCCTAACAGTCCTACTTCGGGGAAAGCCTCAAACACTTCCAGATATTTTTTAAGCCAGTTTTTGGTTTTTATATAAACATCGCTGTCAATTGTGAAAAAATATTGGTTAGGTTTTCTTTTAATCAGGTTATAGTTAAGAACATAAATAGGTCCCCGATTGAATTTGAAGCGAGTTTTAGACTTGATCCTTGGATCCTTTAGGCTTTTAATATAATCCCAAGTGTTGTCTTTGGAATTACAATCAATAATATGCATTTCGAAGTCTTCTTCGGAATCTAAAATTCTGTTAAGGTTTCGAACGGTGATTCCAAGACGATTAAAAGTTGCAAAACTGATAAAAGGAGGAGGTGGAGAACTTGTCTCCTCAGCAGAACTACTTGCTTCGACTATTTCTTCAACAATGGCTGGTTCAGTAATTTGTTCAATCGGAGGAGGAACGCTGATTTCCTCATTTTTAACAGGTAGTTCGCATTTGTCTTCTAGAGGTTTAGAGTTCTCCTCTTCCTTTAGAGGTGATTGTATATTGGCAGTGGGCGTATAATCTTTAGCTGTTTCATAGATGTTCATTGTCAGATCTAAAAATTTTTGCAAAGTTGACAAAAAGATACTCATACTATCTAGTCCTTTCTCCGGTAAGTTTGGAGGTTATATGCTCTTGACGAATTTTTTTAATAATCTCGCAGATTTTTAATACATCTGTATCCTGTAGCCTCCCATGCAGCGGGAGGGTTAAAACCCTGTCTGCCACCCTGTTGGCCACAGGGAGATTGGACTTCGAAGCAGATGGGAGTATACTGTAGCATTGAAAATTGCTGCAAAGGGGAAAAAAGTACTTACGGGAGATAATGTTATATTCTTGAAGTTTGAGGAAAAGTTGATCACGGTTAAGACCAAATTCCTCTGGCTCGACTCTAATGACAAAATAAGAGTAATTGGGAGTGACACCGGCAATATCCCTGTTTAGCGTTATTCCAGGAATATCGGAAAGCAATTGACGATAGAGATTAGTAAGTTTTTTTCTTTTCTTGATCTCATCCTCTATCTTTTTAAGGACTAATAAGCCTATACCGGCTTGGACTTCATTTAATTTGGCATTAGTTCCGGGTTCTGGAAAAGTATCATCCCTCTGTCCGAAATTCCTAAGACTATCGATCCTTTCTTTTAAATAGGCTTGATTACAGGAGAGACCGCCGCCTTCGATGGTATGGTAGACCTTGGTAGCATGAAAGCTGAACATGGAAATATCTCCAAATGTGCCGATAGGCTTTCCATGTAGTTTTACGCCAAAGGCGTGAGCCGCATCATAGAGCACTTTAAGGCCGTGTTTATCGGCAATTTGTTGGATTTTTTCCACATTACATGGATTGCCGAAAACGTGGACCGGTAGAATAGCGGAGGTTTCCTGAGTTATTAAAGCTTCGATTAGATCAGGATTGATATTAAAAGTATCCTCTTCTATGTCGCAAAAAACAGGTTTCAAGTTATTCCAGGCCAAGCTATGAGTGGTGGCGCTAAAGGTAAAAGGCGTGGTGATCACCTCTCCGGTTAAGTCTAAAGCTTTACATGCAATCTGCAGGGCGGCAGTGCCGTTACAGAGAACGGAGAGGTATTTTACTCCCAAAAAGCCTGCCAGTTCTTTTTCCAGTTGCTGAACCATTTGTCCATTATTGCTGAGCTGCTTACTCTGCCATATTGCTTCAATCATTCTGTAAGTTTCTCCAAGGTTCGGCAATAATGGCTGGGTTACATATAACGGATTTATAAAAGCTTCCGGTGTAGTCATATTCCACCTCGAAAATCTGTTTTTTGTTAATTGGCGTTCTCTACATAGAATTGCAGATTCTCAACAGCCCAATCTAAATTAAATATTCTATTGGAAAGGGATTCGGCATCGAGCAATGAGGCACAGTAGACAGGACGAGCTCCGCTTTCCATATCCTTGATGGTTTCTTCAAACTTCCAGCCAAATTTCTGTCTGAAAAGATTATCTTTGTCTAGTTTTTTATAGATTGAAAAACAAGTTTCTTTAGATTTATCCAAAGTGCATTTGTTCCTGTACATGCACTGGGAACAATTGGTTTCTTGTTGAACAATTAAGCTGATATCTGCTATGAAGCCGGCTTTAAAAGAAGAAAAACGAATGACTCTGAATAACAGTTCTTGATTTCCATAATAATTTTCTTCGCTCCAATAGCCAATTTCACTAATTAGCTTGGGGCTAAGGCAAAGACTTTCTCCCGGAAAATAAGTTTGACCAGGATCATAATTTTCTTTATTTAATTCCAAATAGAATAGACCGTTTTTATATCTAGGAGTAACGGGTGGAAGACCTTTAGCCGGAGGAACAACCGGTAGAACACTAAGCAAGCCTAAATCCGGAAAAGTATTAAATATTTTCTGAAGGCGAGTTGTCCAACCCTGGGTCCAGATTGTGACGGTATTATCTAGAGAGATAAACAACTGATTCTTCTGTCTTCTGGTTAGGTTTAAATTCAGCGCATGGAATTTTCCCGAGTTTACCGGGAGCCTAGTTTTGGAAATAATCCGCTTATCTGTTAAGCTGGTGAGATATTCCCAAGTTTCGTCTGAGGAATTGTTATCTATGATATGCAGTTCAAACTTATCAGGAGTGCTAAGGATGCTGGATAGACTTTTTATTGTCAGACCCAGGCGATTAAAGGTTATATAACTTACAAATGGCAGTGCCATAATTCTCATCCCTTTCGGTGGAGAGTTTGTACTAGTATACAGTTTATAATATGTTGTAGTTTGTCTGCGGTGACAGTGATAGGTAATAAGTAA